>JAGLXC010000372.1 GCA_023133095.1 Gammaproteobacteria bacterium
CCCATGCACTGGTAAGAAAACTAACCACCGGTGTAAGTATGCGCAATGATGCACTCAATGCTGTGATGCTTATTGCAAGCTCAGCTAGCACTTTTACAGCGCCTTGGTTCTCCTCACTCCATTTACCAATCTTAGTTATGAGTGGTGTAATCTCTACAATCATCTCAGTAACAGCCGGCAAAAATGCAGTACCTATAGCAACACTTAGATCCTCAATACGCGCCTGCGCTACACGCACTTGGTTGGCGTAACTCTCTTGTGTGCGCTCAAAATCGCCCTGTGCGTTCTTACTCTGCCTCATGGCTATATCCAGTGTAGCGTATGCGCTAGCCTGCCTCAGAGCCTCCCCAGTAAGCTTGCTCTGGCCCTTGGCTAGTAGCTCAGCTTTAACATCAGCATCAAGTATAGCAATACCATAAGTCTTAAGACTGTCGCGCTCTCCTAGGAGTGCCTTAGTAAGTGCATCACTCACGGCCACAGCACCACCCTGTGCATTAGTAAAGCTGGCAAGGTCAACCGCTAGAGTATTAACCTTACCACTCAAATCAAGCGCACTGTCGCCAGTAAAGCCAAAGCCAGTAAGTAGATCTCCAGTGCTTGAGAGTAGTTGCCTTGATGCCAAACCACTAAGGCCATAACTGTATTGTAGTCTCTGGGCCATAGCCTCAGCTTGAGTGCCAACATCCTTAAATACTACCTCAAACTTGCTATTAGTCTCCTCAAAATCACTGGCCACATCAATAGCTTTTTTAAGGCCATATACAATGCCGGCAAATGCCACAGCACCCACAGTACCTATAGTATTAAGTGTGGGCTCAATCTTTTTTAGAGTTTTGTTAAAGCTCTTGGTCTGTTTTTCCATCTTTTTAAGGCTCTTTTTATAGACCTTATCCACATCAGCAACACTCTTTTTAACAGACTTAAATGCCGGTGCCGTCTTATTAACGGCCTCTAGTATTATTTTGTAATCGGCATCATTCATAGGCTCAGTATACTACTTGTTTTGTTTATCCCTATTGTCAAGCACCCATATTATTTGCCTAATAACCCACTCCGGCTGGGCCATAAATTGCTGGTAAGTCCAACCAGTCTCTAAGAGTATTGCCGGTAGGTAGTTACTTACTTGCCGGTGTTTGTCTTTTTTTTTATCTCCTTACAGATAAAAGCATAGTCATCAGCACTAACATCATCAAGTAGTATGCCAAGCACACCCTCCTTAATATCATCAATACTCACTACAAAAGTCTCAAGCTCTTTATGTACTTGCTTAGTCATAGCATCTCCGGCCTTGGCCATAACAGCACCACCATCAGCGATCTCTACACTATTGGTAAGTATCGCATCAATAACCTCACGCTCACGCCCTGTGATCCAGTTGCGTATAATAACACCCTTACCGCTCTGCGGTAGCTTAACAGTCCTTACATCTGTGTATTCTTTAGTCATACTCTATTTTTTATTATTTATAATTAGTAACTTACTTGCTCATTTTTTACTGTGATTGTAACCAGCTTGCTTGCAGTCATATCATAATACCCTGTAAACTCAATAGTTTGCTTAGCTAGCTCGCCTGCGCTGTATTCTGTATTAGCCACTTGTATTTTAGCGCGGTGTATATCTATCTCAATCTCTGGGTTATCACTACCGCTACCAATTATTACACCGCTATTAACAGCCTTTATGCGTATTGCCTGCACAGCATCGCTAGTAAGCTTATCATGCTGTGTCTTATCTTGGTAGCTCATCTCTATGCTACCAGTAACCTTTATTACACCATTATGTAAATCAATATACTCATCACTACCTAAGCACTGATCAGTAATCATACCCTTATCAATGGTAAGGCTTACGCTATCTGCGCATATTGCAGTAGCACCAGTTAGGCCAGCCTGTGTATCAGCAAACTTTACCTCCATATGCTGTGGTAAAAATGCATTTTCGCTAGTGTATGCCGGTGTAACAGTTGCCTCAACACCTGCCTTAGCTGTAAACTCCGGTGTCATAAGTAGGTACTGCCCAAGCTGTGCGCTAAACTCAAGTGATGTCATAACACCATAATCATAACTATAACTCTGTACTGGATCATACTTAAATAGTGTCATTGTAGGGTGGATGCTGTCATTCTGAAAATCAAACACATGAGTATAAACATCGGTAACTGGGCCAGTAGTGGCAACAGAGCCAAGCCCTACCTTAAGAAACTGCCCCACCATCTTATCAGTAACCTTAACCTCTACGCTTGCCTCAGACTTTTTAAGCACTGTAGCATCATCAATACCCTCAGCAAGTACACCTATACTAGCCTCATCTACAACCTTTTCTACAACATCATTTACACTAATACTTGTTGGCTTAACAAAAAAGTCTGCACTAGCCTCGCCAGTACCACGCACTGCCTCTATGGCAAACCCTACTCCTGTTAAATTGCTTATAAACTTGGCCATATTATTTTACTTTATTATTTTTAATGTCGTTACTTACCTCCTCTTTAGCGATCTTAGTAGCCTCCTTAAGTGTCTTAGCCATTACAACACGGCCCAGCGTTGGCATAAAGTAGCGTTGCTCGCCACCTTTTTGTATTGCCTTATGTGTTGCATCTTTAGTCATAGTGGTATTGTACAGTTATTTGCTATTAAGTAAAATGTCAAGCGCTTTTATTGCCCTGCAAAGCCACCCATATCGCGTATAGTATGAAAAACAAGCACTATATCAACAGCTATTTTGTCTTTAGCACTCTCAAACCCATAAGGCATAGTAGTGCTGGGCTCAAGCCAGCCAGTCTGTAATGTGCCATCCATAGTAATGCGCTTATCAAACTCATCCATGATCTGCTCAACCACTCTATCATTGTCATCCATACTATTCTTTTTGCCGGCATTATTAAATACTACAGTAACCGGCATTGTGTATGTGCGGTCTACCTCACACATGCTAGCGTGCCGTGCTGTGCCAATTACAGTAGAGCCAATCATAGCAACAGGGTACTTGCGTGGGCCCTTAAGCAAGTCAACACCAACATCACTCTCAACCGCATGTAGTAAGCCACTATTTACAAGCTCTTGCAAAATAGCCTTAGCCTTTATTTTAATTGTGTCTATGTTTGTCATATGCTTTTTGTTAATTTATTAAGTGTATTCTCAATCGCCTGTGCAAAATGTTTAGTAACATCTCTATGGCTCGCCTTTAGTATACGCCCATAAAAGTCATTCCTACTAGCAACAAAGTTAGAGTACTCTACTGTACTGCGCACTGATGTGCGTAATGCCAGTGGGTTAGCTCTTAGTGCTGTCATGCCGGTAGCTATATTGAGCCTAAACATCTGTGCCAACATACCTGTGCGCTGTGCTCTAGGTGTCTTAAACCTAAACAACCCACCCCTCGTACCTCCGTCCGGTGTGCGCTTACTGATCTCCTTAAGTGCATCAATCATTGCACTATTGAGAGCACCACGCAACTTTTTTGGTGCACTGGTAAAGGCTACCTGTAGCTTATGAGAGTTGGGTGCATGTATCTCTACAAGCATACGCGGTAATTATCTAGTATATCCCAGTCACTATCTAGCAACACCTCATGCCAGCTAGTAGTGCTCGCCTCAAAGCTTGTAGACTTCTCGCCCTCATGCTCAAGCTTGCGGTACTGGCGTATGACTATACGCTCTATAAGCTCCCTCAGCACCTCCTCTTGGCCACCGCCTACATATTCAACCTCAAGGGCATCAAGGCCCTCTAAAAAGCTATATGCGAGCTTACCAGTGCTTAATAAGCGCCATAGTGTTGTATCAGTCTCAGTAATATACTCTGT
This sequence comes from Gammaproteobacteria bacterium, assembly GCA_023133095.1. Lineage (GTDB taxonomy): Bacteria > Pseudomonadota > Gammaproteobacteria > UBA9339 > UBA9339 > JAGLXC01. Next base: position 3,802 of record JAGLXC010000372.1, read on the forward strand.
ACCATCCCAATACCTAATAGTTGTAATGCTGGTTACTGGTGTTTGGTTAAGATATACCGGCCCCTCATCAAAATATTCAGTGTGTGTACCACTCTCATCAAGCCCCCTAGTAACTATATTGCGTATATGTGCAATGGCACCAGTAATAAGCCCATCAATAACATCATCCCCATCAGGGGTATTGATACTTAGCTTATCTTTTATCTTTTGTGCCGTTGTGATCTCAGCCATAAGCACAGTATACTACCCATTACATTAAAGTATAATGTCAAGCAAAAAGAGCGCCTACAATCAGTAAGCGCTCTTTTATGCTAGCTATCTCAAACTATGCTGGCTTTTTTGCATCAGCCTTAGGTGCCTCAACTGGTGCAGGTCTTGCATCAGCCGTACCACCCTTAACAAAGTTTGCCACCGCCTTGGCCTGCTCAGCATTAAGCTCTACAGTCTCGCCAACTCGGCCTATCACATTGTCAATAGAAAATGTGCGGATAACCTCGTACTCCTTTATGTCTTTTGCCATAATATATGTCAATTAACTACCCTCTAATAATACCCTCAGTATAACACAAGTGGGCGCGTGGTACTGCGCCACTGTGTTATTCAGCTATGGTTAGCTGGCACCTCCTGTGTAGAGAGCGTATGCGCTCTGAGCAGAGCGTGTTGTTGCACCATCGTGCAATAGCTGTACTACAGAGTAGTGCTTACCCTTGATCTCAGTGATGTCAGTCCTAAACACAAACTCATTTGTAATCTCAAATGTGCTTGCCTCAACAACAGCAACAGAGTTGCTCATGTCTCCAAATATAACAGACTCGGCATTAAGTCCTGTGTCTGCGATCTCTGGTACTAGGTACACAGCAAATTGGTCAATAGCACCAACTGCCTGCCCTTGTACTGGCTTACCTGTAGCAGTATTAAGCACTGGCTTATACTGTGTTACTAAGTAACTACCGGCAGTATCTTGCTCAAGTTTAACCTTATTCCAAGTTGCTAGGTTCATGTAGTATGCACTGTTTGCTAGAGTTATAAACTCTGGCAACTCTTGCATTGCTACAAGCTCCTCGTATGTAGGTACACCTACTGCGCCTGTTGCGCCAACCTTTACTGGTGCATCTGCGCTACCTGCAAGTGCAGTAGCAATCTCAGCCTCAATAAACTTACCTTGGTGCATTGCTAGTTGCATTACTATGTATGCGCCTAAGTCAGCAGAATTGCTAAACTTAATTGCCTCCTCAGTAACAGCAATAAACTTGCGCCACTTCGTAAGTGTTGGGCTTACTGTGCCAAATGTCTCCTTATCGGTATCTTGGCTTGCTCCCTCTACATCACGCTGTCCGTGATCAGTGCTGTACTTACCAAATGTAATTTTGTAAGTCCTCTCTGTTGTAGAGTAGTGCACCGCATCGCGGTTAAGTACACCAAAGCTCTGTGCTAGAGTGAGTATACCCTTGTGCATCTCAATGTGCATAAGTTCCTCTCCGTCTCCAGTAGTAGAGCCACTAATAAATACATCTGCCTTAGCACGCACATCTGCGTCTTGGCTAAACAGACCCTTAAACGCCTCGCCTGCGCGCGCTAGCGTTTTCTCTGAGATGTTAGTCTTTACATCCACAACTGCCTTAGCACCGCTAATAGCATCAAGCTGTGTCTTAAAGTCTTTCATCTCAGCAGTAACACCATCAATCTTGGTCGCAACCTCCTTGTTGATGTTCTCCTCAACGGATGCAAAACCGGTCTTTAGCTCGGCTTGCATTACCTCTTTTAACTTGTCCATAATAATCTCGTTATTACTTAATAATATTTGTATATCGCTCGTGGTGTACCACCGCCACTATTAGATTACAGTATATTATTCTTTAGAGTCTCGTACCTTTTTAGCGTTAAATAGTAAGCTGTTTATATCTTTAGCAACACTCTGTACTGCCTTGATTGCCTTGTGCTCTAATACATCATCATCCTCCTCCTCATCTGCATCTTTAGTCTCTCCAAATACATCTTTAAGTATGTTAAGCACCTCTTTAGTATCACTGCCGGCACTATAAGCATCTATACCCATGCCCTTACCCTCTGCGCTAGCAAGGTCAAGCTTTTTAGTCTTAGGCTCCTTACCCTTAGCAATAGCAAGTATGATCTCGCCAAACTCTGTAGCCATCTCCTCAAACTCATCAACATTAACACTACTATCCCATAGGTAAGCCTGTATAAAGGCAAAAAATGCATCGTCAATATCTCTAAACTTCTTGTGCTTAGTCTCCTTATTAAAGTTATCAAGCACTGCGCCCTTTTCTTTAGGCTCATCTTTATCATCATCCTCTGTAGCCTCAATCTCTTTAAGCTCTGGCTCAGTTGGTGCATCTCCAGTAACAACCGGTGCATCCTCTACTACCTCATCATCCTCATCAGTCTCTTGTGTAGTCTCCTTAGTATTAAACTCAAATAGACCTTTTTGTGATAGCTCCATAAGTGCAACAGTATCTATGCCTTTTTCTTGTGCCAAAGTCAATGCGTTAGGGTTAGCTGGTACTGGTACAACACTGTACTCAAGTAGCTCAGCCTTAGTGATTATACTACCATCATCCTCATCAAACTCTTTAGGTATAAAGCCAACACTCACAGTCTTTATAAAGCCATCCTCATGTAGCTTGCGGAGTGTCTGTGCCTTTTCTGTCTCGGCCCAGATGCCCTCACTGATAAGCTTAGTACCCTCAACATAAGTCTTAGTAGCTTTACCAACTGGCATGCTGTTATAGTCATGTGCAAATAGTACAACACCATTTTTATTAAAGTTAGTTAAGTCCCAACCAGCCACCCTTACAATCTCGCCTGCGCGGTCTTTAGTCTCATCAGAGATCACAAACTTAAATGTGCCGTTAGTCTCAGCGAGTGCCTTAGTATCTGCGTTATCAGCAAACTCCTTAAACTCAGCATTGCCGGCCACGGCATCTGCCATCTTGGTTGCCAGCTCTTGTGTAAACTTCTTCATATTGTGTATATTACTATTATTGCTTATAAATAAAAATGTCAAGCGCTATTACACCCACTTTCTTAAGCTAAGTAGTGCAGATAATCTTGCGTATAATTCTTTTAACCTAGTGATCAATAACATCTTGGTTGCGATCTCATCAGCTTTTAACTGATCCTCATTAAGCCCCTTAGAGGCATTATCCAAGTATCGCTTTTTAATATTTTTTCCGGGGCATGTCCTATGAGCTTGTAGATCCCTATGCCCAACTACCTTAATGCCATCAAAGCGCTGTTGCATATTATGTACAAACTCCTTAAATGCCTTAGTCTGTGCATCTGTAGGGTGCTGTGTATTAAAGTCCCCCTGCATACATATAGAGATTGCTGTACAAGTCTCTTGCCTATCACAGTTATACCCCATATTAGCTATGCTCTCCTCGTTAATGTCTCGCGTATTAGTTATCTTGCCTTGTGCATCCATAAAGTAATGATAGCCCACATACCAACCCTTGGTACTTTTCATATCCCACTTACTCTTGTGGTATCTATCTACTGCGTTTAGTTGCGATGCTCCAGTGTTATAAGATGAGGTGTGGTGCAGTGCTATGTATTTACCTTGGTTAGTTTTCATAATGTGTTATTTATTATTTATAATTTGCATATATATTTATTCCTAAGCTCTTTAGCCTCTGGGTATCTCTCAAGGCCCTTACACTTATTGCGATGCCACGCTACCATGCCAACTACTCGCAATATAACATAATAAGTATTGGCGGTGTACTGATCTGCGGTAATAGGCAATATGGTAGTGGCCATAGTGTCCCAAAATGCACGGCTCTTATTAAACTGAGTCCGGTACCCATAGTCATGTAGTATGCCAAATGCAAGCACTCTTAGATCAAGTGTATTGCGTATAAATGGGTTACTAACCCCATCACTCTTAAAGCCTGCCGGCACTACAATCACTATACCGCCCACATCATATATAAGAGGCTTAATAACCTCTATGCGGTTATGTCCATCAAAGCTAATTTTAAGACTATCTCTTAGTATTTGTTTATCTGGTACTTTCATATGTAAAATAATGATGCGTGGGTAACGGCTACGCATCAAAGCCGAGATATAGACCACCTCCTTTAATTGCCGAATTGATAGACAAAAGTGCTCATCTTTACCTCCTAACCCAATCATTAGTGACTGGGTGGTGTACATGGTGGCGTTGCTCTCGCAACACGGTGCTTACTAGCTAACCCACATACACTACCCAACCACCAACTCAATGTACAATACTAACTCCCATTATACTACCTATCAGACTAACTACTATTGACATTATTATCAATTGTAAATAATTCATGTTAAATCTTACTATGTATAATATCCTGTGTCTTATCAAGCTTGCGTAATATGGCTATACTTGCCTCCTGTGCAGACATCATTTTTTCGTGGTCATCGCCATGCTTTTCAAATTGCTTTAATATACCAGTAGTTACCTGCTTATGCTCAGCAGTTACATCTCGCAATGATTGTGCAAATGTCTGTTGGCTCTTTTCTTGCTTAGTATTATGGTCTGCCGTCATCTCTCTAACAAGCGTAAAATGTTTATCAACAATTTTAGGCACATACTTAACCAATGCCCACCCAAACCCAAGTAACAGTATTATAAACAATGCAGATACTACGCCAGCCTCAGATATTAGTGCTAATACAAAGTTCTCCATATGCGTGTATTCTACTAGCTTTAATGATTACTGAAAATGTCAAGCAATTAAGCTGTTACTGTGTTGATGCTACTAATGTTTGCCTTAGCAACTCCGTCTACAGAGGCTATGTTAGCTAATACCGCCCCATTTATAGACAATATATTTGATACCACTGCACCGGCTGTAGAAAAGTCTGCCACGCTCTCTGCATTACCACCATATGAGGTGCCTATACTATCCCCAGTAATAGTACCAGTTACCCACTCTTGCCAGTGGTAATCTGTGGCAGTTGTTAGGCCGGTTACTCCTATACTTGCGTTTATATATATCTTAGGATCTAGCTGTGCCCAGTCCCAGTTAGCCTCATTTGCATCTGAAAAATCAAACTCCCAAGTGTTGGCTCTTGTATTAAAGCTAAGAGCATCAGCCTCTCTACCTCCAAATACAATATACCTGTCGTTTGTTGGATCTAAAAAGCATGCGTGTGAGCGCCTAGTTGTAGGGCTTGTTGTTGGCGTTAGTACACTACCAAATGAGTTACCGGCTGTATTAAATACCCATGTATCATTTTTGTGGTTAGTACCGTCATAGCCACCAAAGCATATTACCTTGCCGAGAGCCTCGTCGTACCTACAAGTCATACCACGCCTTGCATCTGGCCCTGTTGCCCTTGTTACCCATGCCTCGCTACCTTGTGTTGCTAGTGATACATAGTCGTGCTCGTTTACAAATGAGCTTACACCTGTACCACCACAAAGTATATGCATGCGCCCATTTGTTTTGTCATACCAATACGCTGGTTGCCTTTTACCACTTGGTACAGTACCAGTAGGTGTAAGCTCTAGCCATGCGCCATCTGCACTGCCGGCAAAGTCTAGCTCCCATAAATCATTATCGTAAGTACCGGCATGGTCACCACCAAACATAACCATGCGGTCATTATCCTCATCATATACAGATGCTTGCAACCACCTAGCCTCTGGCTTAGTACCAGTAGGGGCCAGCCTTGTTAGCCTATAAATGCCGTCTGCATCAGCCTTTAACTCCCATGTATCATTATAAAATACATTATTACTTGTATTGTTACCTGTTAGGCCACCAAATATAATAAAGCGGTTGCGGTTAGTATCGTATACAGCCGTTGCCCCCTCGCGGTTAGCAAAGCCCATCATTGTATCAACTATAGGGTTATACCACTCATCATTGGCAAAATCATATATCCACATCTCATTAGTGTGCTCTCCGTCTACTAGATTGTCTGAGTTTATCCTTGCATACCCACCAATTATAAGCCCCTCATTCCTGTCTGGGTTGTATGCGTAACCCATAGCATCACGCCCTCTAAGGTGGTTATTAAGTACCAGTTGGCCACTTATTACTACTGCGCTTGTACAATCAAATGCCAAGGTGTGTTTTGTATTTTCTACTGAGCTATCAATACCACATGCAACACAAAACAGCTTATTAAGCGGATCCCAAGCCATACCGGCAGAGGCTACACCGGATGCGCGCTCATCTACCACATCACTCCTATCAGTCCAAGCCTCCGTGCCGTCTGTAAGGTCAAGCTCCCATAAGTCCTCTCTATAGTCTGCCGATGCTGTACCAACACGCCCACCATGTATTAGCATGCGCCCATTGTCTGGATCATATACCGCCATGGCCAACTCTCGTATACTTGGTGCTGTGCCAGACACTCCAGTTAACTCTGTAAATGTTGTTGTGGCTATATCAAACTCCCATACATCATTAAGGCGTGCCGTTCCGTTATAACCACTAAATACTATAAGTCGCCCATTTGTCTCGTCTAAGATTGTACAGGGGTCTGATCTCTCGCTAGGGTTGCCGGCTGTGCCGGTGGCCTTAAGCTCAGTCCATGCTCCGTTTGTCGTTGTAAGGTCAAGCTCCCAGACATCGTTATACCTAGAGGCACCAAAGCCACCAAAAAAGTATGCCAACTCATTTGTTTGGTCAATATTACCCCTAGTATTTGAGCGTACTAGCGGTGCTGTACCGGTAGGGGATAGAGTACTCCACGCCTCTGAGCCTGCGGTCATATCCAGTGCGTACACATCATTATTATCTGCTGTGTCATATCCACCAAATAGTATCATGCGGTTACCTGCCTCGTGGTATACAGCAGATGCTAGCCTACGCGCGCTTGGTGCTGTGCCACTCGGTGTTAGCTGTCTCCACTGTGGTTGTGGCGACCATTTTTGCGCCATTGACAATACCCACACCTCATTATTATTGGTAGTACCATCCCAACCTCCAAACATAACAAACTGATCATTGGTTGTATCGTATACCATTACATTAGAGCGCCTTACGCTTGGTGTGTCTGGGTTATAGGGCATAATGTCCCCTGTAGAGCTCGCCACATCGTTAAAAGCCGTGCCTGTGGCCTCGTGCTCTACTTTCATGGTTAAGTCCTCTGAGCTCTGGTAACTGGCCACCCTGCCGTCTAGGTATACTGGGTTAGTAATACCCTCATCTGTAGCTAGGGTGCCTCCTGTTGCAACCTTAGTAGTGTGGTCTGTGGCAAATTGCTCCTCATCTCTAGTAAATGCTCCATAACATGTACCAGTATACTGCGTTAGTGAGTCAAAACTTACCTCTGCGTTTGTAGTACCAAGCTCTAATACAGCACTTGCATCGCCACCGTGGGCTTTGGTACTGCGTATGTTGTACTGAAACCTTATTCTATCCCCACAGGCGCCAGTAGCCATATCTTTTGTTGCTACATTAAAGGTATATGAGCCTGTTGCCGATAGGGTTTGCTCCGCTGTGCCAGTCCATGAGTCTTGCGACACCCCAGATGAGTTAACTCTATGACATGTAACCAACAGCTCAAGGTTTGAGTCTGCGGTTGTTACCTCAACTTTTACTGTGATTGTAGTATTCTCCCAATCTGCATTTGATGGTGCATGTGCGTTAGAGTAAAACCAATAAGAGTTATTGCCACCGTTTGGCGCAGTCACAGTAAGGCTACTTGCGCCCTCTGGCACAGTAGTAAGCGTACGCTGTGTTGCGGATAAATCTGAGGCTACTGCCGATGGGTAAAGTAATGTTGCCATGTTAAGGTTTGCCTATTAAGTCGCCATCCACCGGAGGCTCTACCACTGGTACCGTTACTAACCAACCATCTCCATAATCATCAAAGGCTCCTTGCTCAAGAGTAATTAGTGCCTCATAATTCATAAACTTACCATACAAGATGTGGCCAGATACCTCTTTAACATCGTCAAAGTGGCTTGTAAACCTACCAAACCTGTCTATGCCATAGTAGTCGCAACCACTAGAGTATAAGCGTGTATGTCGCCCTTGGCCGTCCAGTCTCTCAAAGTAAACCATAACCACCTGCACATCGTCTGCCGGTGCACTCTGCCATTGCTTATACACAGTCTTACCCTCAAGGTCTGTTGACTGTATAGCTTGATCACTATACCAAATCTTAAAGCCTGCTATTTTCTGGCTCTTTAGCTGTGGTGTTTGTGATGTGTCCATATTATGCGTGTATTACTATTGTCTGCTCTGGGTTAAAGTACATCCTATCTGCATGTGTAGCGTGCCCTACTATGCGCACCACATCGTTAGTGGCATTAGGGGCTGTCTGAGTCAATGCTCCGGCTGTACCAGAGAGATATATCCTACCTCCCACAGTCCATGCCCAACTATCATCTCTTATAAATGAGTTAGGCAAAGCAACCTTTAAGGGGTTGGTATCTGTGCCGGCCTCAAGTGCTATAGCCAACATGCCATCTGCCGTTGCTACGGCATTAGCATCTGTTAACCACCACTCTCCATCTGACTTTAAGTATACGCTCTGCATTATAGCAACCGTCTCGCCTGCATTATGGCCAACAGTAGTGTCCCCAGTAGACGCGAGGTCTGTACTAGGGGTTGCACTTACTGTGTTAAAGTCTTCTATTTGTTTGCGTTTAATACTCATACTCTAAGTCTTAGAAGTACCTTGTTGTTACTGTGTCTGATGCATCAACTGCATAAGGCACATTTAGTACCATTGTAGTTGTGGTTATTGAGATCAACTCTCCTGCCGATACTGACACACCATTTATTGCTACTGATACAACACCTGCTATACCGCCTGTAGGGGCTGTACCAAGAGTAATGTTAAAGTTAGTATTTAATGCTGTTACTGGACATGCATCATCCTCCTCAATAATACTCACAGAGCCTCCTAATACATCACTTACTAGTGCTTTTTTTAACACTCCAGCAGAGCCGGTATCTGAGATCAGCATGTAATCGGCACCAACTGCGGTAGCTACTGTCTGCCCTGTAATTGCTACACTCTCTAGTGTCAATGCGGTATCTCCAGTCACATCCCCTGTATGGGTTGCGTTACTTGTCTTGGCTGTATTAGCTACAATCTCATCCCACTTATCAGCACCTAGCAAACCTGCCACAGTTGTTGTTGCCTCTGGCAATACAATATCATCTGCACCTCCGTCTGAGGTAATACCGTATGTGGTAGCTGTTACTGTACCTGCGCTTAATGCGGTACTTACATTTGACACCTTGGCATTGTTAGTAGCAATATTGCTCTCCATAGTATCAAGGTCTACGGCCTGTGTTACTGAGATAAAGCCCATTTTTGTTACATCTGCATCTGGGTATGCATTAGTATCTGCATTGCTCTCATAAGAGATCTTAATTGATGATGCATCTAAGTCCTTATTTACTACTGTCCAATCTGCTAATACAGTTGGGTTATCTTGCTCTGAGATAAGCACATCTCCAACCTCCAAGTCTTGAGTGAAAAATGTACCTGCCACTGTTACTGTATACATATCTCCGGTTGTGACACCACTTGGCGATGTATCAAGGTCTGGTGTATTAGTACTTGCATTATACCCACCTTGGTACTCTACTGATGATGCTACCTTGTTATCTACATACTGCTTAGTACTTGCGCCTAATGCAACTGTAGGATCTGCGTTAAGTATCAAATCCCCTGTCATTGTATCTCCCCCCACATCTACCTTGGCATCAAGGTCTGTTACCAGTCCGTCTACTTGCTTTTGTTTAATTAAAGTCATGTTATTTTAATGTTAATAATTGATAATTTTATAATCTCCGATTGCTATGCTATGTGTCTACATTACAGTGTATCATATTGGGTATCTTATAGTAATAATATCCGTTGGTTCTATTGTAAAGGCCTCAAGCCAAGTTATGTTAGGGCCAGATATGGTAAAATCGTTGCCGGCAATATAAGTCGCATTATTCACAAACATAAATACCCTTGCGTTACTTAATGGCACTGCGGATAGTGTAAACACTGTCTGCCCACCTGTAGGTGTAAATAACTGGTCTGTTAGTGTACCTGCCTCCTTTTCTGTATCAAGCTCCTCAAGTGCTGTCTGCACAGTAGTTGCCACAATATTACCAGCCGGTGTAACCCTAACATCAGAGGCATCTTGCTTAGGATAATCAGCATTTACTTGTAGTGCGCCAGTTGTTGCATGGGATCTCAATACAAAGGCTATAGGCTGTGCAAAGCCAGTAGTAGGCTCTGTATCAGTCAATACACCAGACCCATTTACATAAAGTATATCCCCCTCAGTCCAAGATGATGTATCAAGGTTCTCAAGGTGGCCACTCTGCATCATCATACCAAAGGCACCATTTGCCATATCTACCTCAGCCAAACCATTGCCCACACCTGTCGTATTATCTGCCAATGCTACCTCTAGTGCGCTCTCTCCAACATTGTAGCCGGTTACAGCGAGTGGTTGCCCTCTTGCTATAAGCTCTGTTGCCTTTACTCTAAAGTGCAATGCATCCGCGTGTATTGTGTTGGTATAGTCATCTATAGTAGCACCAGTTATATTACCGGCATCATCCAAAATAACTGTACTATCCTGTATTAGCTTACCAGTACCGCTATCATACCGCACCAAGGCGTGATCAGTAGCCGTGGCTGGCCCATTAACATCGCCATCTGTTGCAGAGGGCAATACTATGGTGCGCTCAGATGTAACCACATACCTTGGCCTACTTACTGTTACTATAAACTCATTAGTCATAATGGTAGTATAATGCACTATGTGCCTGACAAAAATGTCAACTGCTAGATAGTAATATCTTGGTCAACTATTAGCTTACCTAAGAGGGCTGTAAATATATCCCCACTAACAAATGTAACCTGCACATCATAGTGGTACTTGCCTGCCGGTAGGTTATCCCACTCAGCGCCACTTATACTAACTCTAAACTGGCCATTAACAGCATCTACAATGGCCCCAGCGTTGCTTAAGAGTGCAGTTACATCAGTAGGCTCCTTTTTAACAGTAAGCGCTATTGTTGCGCTAGTTATATCAGTAGCAACCCCAGCGCTATCCTCTAGCGTTATATCATAATTCTCATCGTCTCCGCGTACTGCGTTTATCTCTGTTCTAGGTGTTGTTGCCATAATCAATATTTTATACTGGTAATACATAGCACCTGCAATTACTATGCAGTGCCGGTGCTCCTACGCTATCAAAGTCAAACTTAAGTGTTTGCTTTTTACCCTTTTCATTAACCACCTCAAGCTTATCCCCCTTGGCAAAAAAGTCTGCATCAGTGGCAACCTTGCGTGCATGCTGTGACTTACAGTAGGGGCATACACTATCATCCTCAGCGGTGTACCATCGCATCTCACTTATACCTACTTGCTTATATGCACTTTTCATTGATGCATTACTGCTAGTAAATGTTACATCCTGTGCCAGTGCCTCACTGCGGTAGTCTGTCATGCCCTTAAACACTCCACGCACTCGCTTGCCGAGCTTCTTTTTACTCTCGCCAGCTTTTATACCCTCCTTAATCTCACTGGTAAGTAACTTTATAGTAGTTTTATTAGCGCTCATAGCCCTAAGCATAAATATGCGCTTGATCTCTTTTAGTAGTGTCTTGCTCTCCGCATTATAATTGCCGGCTGGGTTACTTACCAAGCTCACGGCATTGGCCCCCTCATCAACCGCTATGGCCAGTAGTATGTCTTTACTCGCAATGTATAGCTCCTCAGCGTTATCCTCTACAGAGAGCACCACAGCATCCTCTACGGCCTTGCTAGTAGCCTTACCTAAGTTGGCCATAACCTCTGCCTCTACCTGCTCATTTTGCTTTAATATGAGTGCCAATAGATCTTTAGTCTTTTGTAGTGTGCGCGCCTCAAAGCCCTTGTGGTTGTATTCTATAAGTGCTGTCTCAATCTTATCCCAGTCAAAGCTCTTATCCACTTTTGCCTCAGCCTCCTCTTTACGCTTAGCAACAGCCTTGGCCCTTAGCCCACTCATCTTTACATGCCTTGGCACATAGCTCGCCTTAACTGGTGCCGGTGGTGTTGCGAGATTATCGCCACCCTCCATGTCATCAAGCCCATCCTGTGCGCGCACCTCATTAGGTGTAAGCCATGCCTTACCACCAAGCGCAACCTTACGCTCCTCAAGTATCTGCTCGCGATCATCCGGCACCACACTATCAAAATCAACAAAGTGGCCACTGTCTCCAATAAGATCTTTAAGCACTTGTGTATTAAGAAACTCCCTAAGCTCTATAAGTAGTGGCTCTATGCGGTACTTAACAAAGCCATAGTATGCACCATCTACATTAGCCCTACCGCTTGTATCAACATCTCCCAAGAGCTCCTTAGGTACTCCAAAGGCCTTAAGTATCTTGGCACCATTTTGCTCATCATTTTTACTCATCTCCATATCTCTAAGTGATAGTGTCTCGCGGTTATATTTTATACCCTTAGGCATAACAAGATCAGCACCTCGCTTTTCTGTGCGCTTGCGGAGTATATCAGTCCACCTGTCTATTGCCTTTTGATCTGTAAGGTTAGTCTCAAGCGTACCACCTACAAAGCTCCTAAACTCTGCCATGTCTTGCTGTAGTTGGTTAAAGTTACGCTCAGTAAGTAACCAGTCTTTAATCTTAAGTGCTGTACTAGATCCACCAGCAAAAAAGTCTGGCACCTTAAACATCTTAAGCTCATTGGTGCTTATAGTCTGTACAGATCCATTGGGCCATGTGTATGTATATGTGGTGTTGGCACCAACTGTTGTAGTAAGCTTAGTGCTATCAAGCACTAGCACCTCTACCGCTTTACCATTTGTATGTATGTACACCGGCACTTGGCTAGCAAACTCCCTCTGGCCAACCAGCTTATATATAAAATCAGAGAGTGTAATATTAGGGCTAGGGCTCTCTAGGATGCTCTCTATAATCTCATTGTATACCTCAACTCTCTCGCCATCCTTATCAAGCTTATATACGCTCCACCCTGAGCTTGCAGTCACGCTGGCCACCTTAGCCACTGCAATGTGTGCCCAAGTAGCATCAGCCTCGCTCACGCTCATTGTGGCACTATCAAGGCCACGCTGTATACTCTCTCCAACAGCCGTTACGCTCTTAGTATTGGCATCAATGCCTTTTACCTCACTATGTGTACTCTTGCCAAATACACTGTTAATTATCTCTATAGGGCTTTTCATAATTGTATTGTACCTTTAATGCTAATAAATAATAATGTCAAGTAATGCGAGGCTCTACATCATACACGCTACCCTTGGCCTGCCAAGCTATTATAACAGCCATAAGCAAGTCAAAGTGCCTCGTGGTAGCCTTAGAGCCCATAGCATCCACCTTGGTGTACTTAACCAACTCGTTAAATAACTTCTCATCATAAAACTCTACATCGCCACGCTTGAGTGCCAACTTAAAATCTCCCAGAGCCTTGAGCTTGCTAGGCGCTGTGGTTATAAAGCCAAACTTAGGTGTCTCATTTTCTGTGTCTGCATTTTCCATGCGGTATATGTACTCATGGTAGTAGTGGCTCTTAAGGGTACTTATAACTGCATGGCCAGTGTTGTTACGCTCCGGTGCCACCAAGGCATTGTTATAGTAGCGCCCCCAGTCTCCCAGCAATAGGCCAAAGTCATCCGGTGCAATGTGCGCATTGTCATAGCACGCAACAATACGGCTCACAATGTCCACCTCTAGTACAGCACCAGTATTACTATCGCGCCCTATACCCTCACTGGTATCGGCCCCTACAACATACACAAAGTCCTCACGCTTAGGCCGGTAGTATCTTAGGCCACTGTCACTCACTCCGGCATCCTTAGCCTTTTCTGGCTTAAAGCACTTAGCTATATGATCTTTATTAAAAAATGCATCCCCAAACTTCTCTGGTTGGCACAAATACTCTTGCTCATAAAATGGCTCGCCCTCGCTAATCTCCTCAAGACTAACCTTGTGCCTGTCTAGTGGTCTACTTAAGTTGGCCCTGCGCGCCTCCTCTTTAGTGTGTGTATATTTATCTGGCCACAGCAAATTACCATCAGCATCAATCACTGGCTGTATAGTAACCTTAACCCCCTTACTCTCTACAACCTTGTGCACATTGCCGGCCTCGCTAAGATAGTTACCCAAGTACAGCACCTTTTTGCGTGCCTGTGCCATACCACTTATCGTTGCCCTCATCAGCCTGTATATCTTTTCTGTGATCACTGGGCTGTCTAGTGTTATATTATTCTCAAAGTCATCCATAATAACCAAGTCCGGCCTCTTTTCTTGCTCAGAGCTACCACGCGTGGTTGTAAGCATGTTAAATGACTCCAAGCGTATGCCGTGCTTGGTAGTAAATGTGCTCATGGTCTGTTGGCGCTTGGTGTAGTCTAGCGCATCCCTACTAAACTGGTTGCCATACACTCGTATGATCTCCGGCTCCAAGAGCATGTTATACACATCGGTAGTAAACTGTGATGCCTTAGTAGCACTCTGCACAATGCCATACTCAAATTGCTCATACAAGATAGCGTACACCACCTCTGGCTTGGCCGTGGCAGTCTTACCATTCTCTCGCCAACCTACCCAAGCAAACTCTCCCTTGCCCTCTCCAAACATCTTGGTCATATCTCGGCCCATGTCTGCATGCATCTCACTGTCATAGTACTTATAAAACTTACTGAAAAACCATTTTTTCCAAATGGCCTTAGTCCAGTCATCATATGCAAGATCCCCAGTAGGGGATAAGAGCATCTTAATCTCATGCGGTGTACTCCGCTCAAGCCTGCGTATAATCACATCATAACCGGCAGAGCGCGCCAGTCTCCGTGTAGTGCGTACTTGCTTAGTCTTTTTTGCCATAATCATCTGGGTGTAATAATGTGGCAAATGCCCTGCGCTTTTCTATCATATCCTCCTCACTTAACATAAAGGCCTCATCCTCAGTACCATCTACTCCAGCCTTACCCTCTACATGCTTAAGATAGTTAAGTGCAAACTCTGGGCTCTTATACTCGGCAGTCAACCCATAGTGCACCATCCTGCGTGCCTGTAGGCGCATAGTAGCTTTCCACAGTGCGCGCATCTCTCTCAGCTCCGGTACCCTCAGTAAGTAGTTACGCAAAGCATCGTGGCTAATGCCGGCATTAAGGCAGGCCTCAGCATCACTACCATTAAGCTCCCATACTCCCTTGAGCTTATGGATCACTCCCACTTGGCTCATCCCATTAAATACCTTTTGGCCACCATTCTTTACCTTAGCTTTTTTGATGCGCTCAATACCTCTCTGGTAATTCAATAACACAATATGCTCTACACTCGCATCTATCTCTTTACCCTCCAACTTCTTAATATCATGCTTGAGCTGTTTAACCATCGCCTTGTACTCCCTAAGCGCCTTAGTCTCTTTAACAACAAGAGCCTTGGTAGGCTTTTTATTTTTTTGTGATGTTGCCTTGGCCATTGTTAACTTGTTTTCTTATACTACTCTCTACTATATTACAACACTCCTCACATATAGGTGCAATGATCTTAACCCCTGTGGGTAGTATCGTTACCACCTCCCTTATAGTAGGTGTGCCACAACTGCACTGCTTGTGCAAAAATGGCGATAGCATTGACTCTTTAGCATCTACTACCACCATACTCAAGTCTTTTTAATACCTTACTTAATACCTGCTCAACTCTCTGCCTTGTTACTATAGTGTCTTTTACACCATTGCGCATCAAAGCATCTGCTATACGCCTCATACTTACTGGTGGCACTGTTATGTCCATAGTGATGCGCGCTTGCAGTATAGCGTACTCCTCAGTTGTTAGCTCATCTCTTATACTGGCCAATTTTGAGCGTACTACATCTCTGTTGCGTTGAAAAGATCTAAATGACTCTATCATGTCTTGGTAGTCTTTTACAAACTCTTTACCATAAATACTCATAGGCTTTTATATATATGCTTAATAACTGCTACAGTCCACCCATTACCGAGTGCCTTGTATCTCTGTGTGTTGCTTATGTCTACAAATACATTTTCTACAGTGCCTAGCTCTGGCACTAATTTATCCACTGCACCAAACGCTGTGTATCTGTCTGGTAGTGTCTGTAGCCTCTCGCACTCTAGTGGTGTTAGTTTGCGCCAATACAACTCTGTACCCTTGTCTCCTACACTATCCCACTCATGTCTATCGTAACTACCCCTACCACTTGAGTGCATACACTTACTTTTGGCTCGTACTACACCCATCTCATGGGTGCCAGCAGTTAGGCAGTTACTCTTATGCCTCATAAGCCTGCCTCGCCTAGTCTTACTATTGATAAAAGTTAGGTCTAGCCCCTCTCCAGCTTTTGCATCTGCATATCCTTTTTTGGTTGCCTCTGGTACTCGCATAACCATTATATGCTCTTTAGTAAGTCCTGTGGTTAGGCAGTTGCTTTTGTCATCAGTCCTAGCTACAAGCTCCTTACCTCTGCGTGGCGAAAAATCTTTACCAGTCTTTTTGCGGTGCTCTCTGCGTAT
Source organism: Gammaproteobacteria bacterium (assembly GCA_023133095.1). Lineage (GTDB taxonomy): Bacteria > Pseudomonadota > Gammaproteobacteria > UBA9339 > UBA9339 > JAGLXC01. The sequence goes on from JAGLXC010000372.1 coordinate 20,285, forward strand.
TTTCTTAGCCTCCTCAGTCCTACGCTCTGTGCACATTACAAGATCATCATCCGACTCCAACACATCCTTAAGCAATATCCCTTTATCATCTGGCTGATCGATCTCTCCTATGTTAGTCCAGTAAAGCCTCTGCCTATTCTGTGCAGAGACTAGAGCACTGTTTATAAGCACTGGCTGTACTCCCAAGGCCTCACTTATGATGTCTTGGTACTCTTGCCTCATGCGCACATTTTCTAACAAAAACTTTACATCTGGGTTGTATTTGCGTACATTATTTAGTATATCCACAAACTTAAAAAATAACTTACTGCGTGGATCATCAAAATTGAGTTGCTTACCTGCAAAGCTAAACCCTTGGCATGGGCTACCACCCTGTATTAGATCTATCTTGCTCCAATCAAAATCATTACTATGTTGGTGCTCAGCACAATTACAATATCCCCAATGCTCCCAATTCTCTATATCTCCAAGCTGTATCGTGTCTGGGTGTTGGTACTGTGTAATTGCTATGGCGTGTTTATCTATCTCACTTGCATAATATTTATCTACTGGTATACCCAGCTCTTTTAGTGCTTGCTGTCCGCAACTTATGCCATCAAATAAACTTAGTACATTCATAATATATAAAAATTGCTATGTGCGAGGCCCAACAAAAATAGACACTTAAAAGTGTCCGCTTATAATATCCTGCCTTTTGTATATCTACCCTCGCCCATTAGCATATTATACCACACTTGCACTAATGAGTTATCCACAGTTGGTGTTGCTATTCTTTTTTACTTTTAGCAAAGCACCTTTTAAGCTCGTGGTCATTGCGTGCGCGTAATACACATTGATCGCGTAATAATTCTCTTAGTACTGCAACCTTAATGTGTGGCCACCCTCTCATAGCATCAAAAATTAAGTGTCTCTACATCATCACAAAGTGTTAGGTAAAATGCTCTCAGCTTATCGCTCTTAATATACTGGGCCATCTCTTTTGAGTGGGCCAGTTGGTAATACTTGAGCCGGTGTACTTGGTAGCGTGCACCACTCTTGCCAGTAACCCAATCACTGTGTATAAGCTCTGGGTTATCTCGCTTAATCTCACTCACTCTACTGTTGGCCTCATAGCTCACAAATACCCAAGTATCAAATGGCACCACCTTAACCTCGCCCATTAAGTCTTGTGGCGCAAGGTACTCAGCTCCGGCCATCATAAGCTGGTAGAGTATTGCTTGGTGCTGGGTAATTTTACTCATGGTTATTTGCTTAACTCCTCTAGTGCCCACACCGACTTTTTAAGCATATGCTCACTAGGGTGGTCTGTTATATTATCCAATATATCTCTAATCTTTACTTGTATAACATCCATGTTGCCACTGTCTGCAATATCCTTTATGTATTGCTTATATGTTACACCCTTAGCGTGGGTTAATAAGAGCACATCTTTTGCAACCTCGGCACCAAACTCACTATTAAGCTCTACTTGTGATACATCACAGTCCTCAATAACATCGTGTAGCAATGCCACTACCCTCTGGTACTCATAGTCTAAACTCTCAGCCACTCGTATAGGGTGTATAACAAATGGTGCACCGGTATGCTTACGCAACTGCCCTTTATGCGCCTCTATTGCAAACTTTAATGCCTTAAAATAATCTACTCTCATAACTCTTTAATTAACTTTTGCCAATAATCTACATCCGCCAATATACCCATCACATCCTTTACCTTGCATCGCCTAAAATACATCTTTTCACGCACTCGCACTTGGCCACGCAATAGCAAGCCCATAGTGATGCCACGCTTACCATCCCAAATATCCAGCACGGCCACCACCTTTTTAGTGCGAAAAGTCATAAGGTGTTGCTCATCATCCTCAGCGCGCAACTCCCAATCATGGCGATCTGCAAACTCTTTTACTTGTTTAATATCTAAGCTCATACTACTCATCATCTTTAGCCACATCAAATATACTTGTCTGATCCTCTGAGATATTAAGCAACTTCTTACACGCCATGCATACACCAACCTCGCCACGCTCCTCAATCAGCGTACCTCTGGGCTCGCCACAGTTGGTGCAGTTGTATTTGTATAAAGCTCTTACATCGGTAACAGTCATAAGCCTACAATGCCTTAACCTGTGTATCTTGGTAAATACGCACTCCGGCAATACGCTTGGCCCCATCCTTTACAGCTTGGCGTATAAGGCGCTCATCAACAACCTTAAACTCCACTGGCACCTTGCTGGCATCAACCACCTCAAACTTAGTAACCTGCACTGTAGTCATCTTGGCCCCTGCCACCTTACTACTTGTAACCGGTGCCGGCACATTAACTGGCTCAGCCTCTTTACGCACATCAGCCGTGGCCTTTTGTATGCTTATACCCTCATCTTTTGCCTTATCTCGTGCCTCTTGTGCTAAACGCTCTTTCTCTTTACGCTCAGCCTCCCTGCGTATGCGCTCTTGCTCGTTTACATATGCACCAATAGCGCTTTTAACCTTAGTAACCATACTTGTATATGGTGCGCTCCACTCCTTAAATTGCGTATCTATCTTGCGCTTTTGCTTAACTAAGTCCTCAGTAAACTCTTTACGCGAGATCTCCAACCTCTTAACTCTTGCACTCGCCTGTGATAGTAATGCACTTGCACCTTGCATCTCCTCCTCATTAGTCACTACAAGCTCCGCCATCTGTGTGGTTAGCTCGCCTTGGTCTGCTACTACCTTTACACCATACTCCTCTATTTGCTTATCATTATTTTCCATACTCTATTATTTTAATTACTCCCTATTATTAAATGCGCTCTCCACCGGCTCATTGTCGTCACAGCATCCTGTGCTCTCAATGATGTGGTCTATTGCCTCTACCTCCTCAAAGCCTAAATCAACCATAATAATTATATTACACTTGCTAAAAATATGCCCAGCCAAGGTATTGCAATGGCCAAGGCTACTACTATACTAACTACCCAACCGCCTATGTAGCCAACCACTGTGGCTATAACACCACCTACACGCGCCCTTGCCCTTACTCCACTGATGCTATTATGCAAAATTGATCTATACAACATATTAAAAAGTAGTTACCAACCTCTTAATAATATCGTGATCACTCAAGACAAATGCAAAACAAGTCTGCAAGTCTCTTAAGTCTGCCTCGTAACATCTCTCAAATGCCTCCTTTTCATCATCCCCACTACCCACTAAGGTAATAAAAAATGGCTTAAAAAATACTGTTGCCAATACCTTGCCCCCCTTAACTATGCGGTACTCATTTTTTAGATCCCCACCCCTATCTGTGATCTTTACAAAGCTCTCTTTTTTAGCTCTAGTAGCCTTGGCCTGTGCACTTAAACAACTCTTGCAAGTATTGCGCACCTTGCCGTTATCACTTCTAACTCCAAAACATGAGATGTCGCGCTTGCTCTTACACTTATCGCAAACCTTTTTTTTATTTTTCATACTCTATTATTTTAATAATTTATAATATGTGTGCTTGCCCTCGCTCACAAGTGTATTATATATCAATATCTATATTTATGCAACCGCCACTGTGGATAACTTTTTAGTATGACTATCTAAAATATACCAAGCCTCAGCATCAAGCTCTCCCCACTCATTACGCATAAACTCACTCTGCTGGTACTGGTAATGCCGGTAGTGCTCGGCCTCTAATCTGTCGCACTCTATCTGGTCAAGTAGTCTCTGTATAGTGGCCCCCATGTCATTAGTCATTAAACCTGCGTATGCGTAACTCTTTACTTGCAAGCTCACTCATTGCCTGCCACTGCATACGCTCGCCAACACCCTCTAAGTACCATGTTGGCACCTTGCTTATATGTTTACCCTTAAACTTGCCCACCATCCATATAGGTATAACCATACCACTGCTCTTAGTAAGTCCATTATACTCATCAGCCTCAATATCTTTATGCCCTATAAAATCATAGCCAGTAAGGTAGCCTACCTCACTGCGCAAGCGTGCACCGGTGTGACTCTTTACAAACTCAAATGTCTCAACTCTACCAAACCTATCTACATTACCGCAAAAATCTATAACCCTACCAACGGTCTTGCCCTCATGTATACGCAACACTCTGCCAACCATCTGTGTGTATAAGCCAACACTTGTGGTAGGCCTCGCCAGTATCACATACTCAAGCGCCGGATAATCAAACCCCTCAGTAAGTACCCCAACATTTATAACCACTCGCACCTTGCCTGCCTTAAACGCACTAAGTATCTCAGCACGCTCTTTAGGTGTATTTTTAGTGCTCACACTCTCTGCATTTATACCTATATCACTCAGCTCTTGGGCCAACTCAACCGCCTCATCAATAGTGGTTACAAACACAAGTGCACTAGAGTGGCCAAGCTCTAGTATTGCCTTGGCCGTGCGCTCCATGATCTGTAGCCTCCGGCTTATCTTGCGTGCCTCAGCATCAGTTATCTTGCCATTGCCACTTACTTTTATATCAACATAGCCTTGCCTAATATCATACTCAACTGGGCATAAGTAGCCGGCTTGCATCATCACATCTATTTGAGTCACATGAGATAACTTGGTAAATATACTGCCCTTAACTCTGTTGAGTAGGCGTACCTCCACAGCGGTATCATGGCTATCATCATGTGTATATGTCTCCATCCTTACTGGCATGGCACTCAAGCCCACTGCCGGCACACCAAGATCATCTATAAAAGTCTTATACATCCCCTTATCAAAATTGATATTTTGCACCTCATCTACCACCACGCATTTTGCATCCTTAAACAGCTCTGGCTTTTTATATACACTGCCTATGGTCGCAAATGTTACAGTATCTACTACTTTGCTTTTAGCTCCGGCACTATATATACCAATACCATCAAAACCAGTGGCCCTCATCTTTGCTACATTCTGCTCAAGTATCTCTTTGCTAGGGCTCAGCACTACAGCACTGCCAACACCACCGGCAATGCCGGCTATTATGTGAGACTTACCACTGGCGGTAGGCAACACCAACAAGCTATGCTCATTGGCCAGTACATCTGTAATTGCTGTATCTATTGCTCTTTGTTGGTAGGGCCTAAGTTTCATATCTCACTTTTTTAGCCTCAACTTGCCCACCACCACCACAATAACAACACTGCTCTGGTGCTGGCACAGGGCACATATGAGCGCACCGCTCCTCATCGCCACCACAGCCATGTTCTGCAATCACACCATCTACACCATCGCCACCGCATTGTGGGCAATCTATTACAATTACCTTATTGCCATCACGGCACTTACTGCACCAGCCATTTTTTAGCTTGCGCTTACGCTTGCAATTTATACAAATCTTTTTACTCATGCTTTTTACTCTCAGCCCACTCTTTAATAACCTGCTCATCGTATACCATGCCAACCATCCAGCCCCACAACCACCATGGCATATGCTTAGGCTTATCTTTTACTGCCTTTTTAAGTACCTCCACCTGCTCTTGCACCTCTTGGCGTATTGTGCGATTAAATTGCTGGCGTGTCTTACGGGCAATTTTCTTACTACTTTTAATCTCTTGCATAATATTTTACTTATTCTTTAATAAATGCGTAATAAACCATACCTATTACTGATGCTATATATACAACCCAGATCAAAATGCCATCATTGCCATTATTAACCCTAACTACTTGTGCTAGATATATAATACTCCAAAATAACTGCATCTTTAATTTACTCATAACTCACAATCATTAGCGTGGTGCGCAATAGTAGCCCTATGCTTGCCACTGTGCACACCCTTAGTAAATCGCTCTATATCCACAACACTGTAGCCTTGGCCTATCATCTCGCACACAAGCCCCTTAACCACGCCCACAGTGGTGCTGGTGCGGTTGTTAGGCAGTGCCTCCCACAATACCTTATACCTCACATCCCATAGCTCCTCTTTACGGATCCGCTCAACCGCATTGTGCTTATCAATGGCCCTAGGGTTACGCGCCCTGCCAAGCCTCTTGTATATAGCCTGCGTGGTCATGCCGTGCTTTTCAGCTAGCATCTTTACAACACCCTTAGTGCCCTTGGCCACTCCGGCAAAATACTCTCGCAATAAACTCTCATTTTCTATCATCATACCTTAGCTTTAATAACATTATTAAGTACCAGCTTACGCAATGCCTCTGTGGCCTGCTCTGGTCGCATACCCTTACCGCCCTCCTCTTTATCCGCCACCATATCTGCATACACGGCCCTATCTGGGTACATAAAGCCATTAGGTGCAAATAGTGTGTGATCTATTACCTCAAAAAAGTCATCCCACTGTTGCTCATTAAATGCAGTGGTACTAACTCTATCCTCTTTAAGCTCTCCGGCCCCATTAAGGCCCTTAGGCTGTGTGTATGAGTAGCCAAGTAGCTCCTTAAGGATCTGTAGCCTAAATTGGCGTATCTCATCTGGTGCCGGCATGCGCTCAAGTGTCTGTATGGCATAGTAGGGTACAATGGCCCCCTCAAAAAACTTACGCCTCCGCAACACATCGCCCCACACCATCATGTACTCAGCGCGCACTATACCCTCCTGCATCCCCTCGCGTGCCATGCGTTTAGCAAAGGCCCAAAAATCAGCGAGGCGCTTGGCTATAGTGGCCACCGGCTTGCTTATAGTACCATCAACTCCAACAGTATAGTAAATTGTAATCTTTTTATTGCTCATAACACATAATACTACAATACTCACTGTTGCCGAGTATCAACTTGCCACACCTATCACACTTACTAAACATATATAGCACTCGGTGTGTCTCCACAAACCTTGGCAACTCATCGTGCATAGTGTCATACTTCTTGCCTATAAGGCTCTCTCTTAGAGTGCCTATCTCTCCAAGATCTTTACCCACAATACCCATCACACAGTTTGGTGTTAGTTGCACCACAGTGTCTCTAATACCTCCGCGGTCTACAAATATATCGTGGTACTGATCTTTATTAAATGTGTAATATTTTATCATATTGCTCTAAATGCTAGTGTCTTAGTAAACTCCACCGGCTCAGTCTCTTTTTTCCACTTATCTACACCGGCCTTGGCTTTAGTCTGGGCCTTAGCCAACTTCTCTGGTATTGGTGGATATACTGCTCTGCTGGTAAAGTTAAAGTTACCATAATCAGTTTTGTGCTTTTGTAGCCCTCCACTGTCCATAGCCTCGGCAATGCGCGCCTTAACCTCATCAAGCTGTATGTCTATATTCTTTTTAGCATTTATAAGCTCGGAGTATGCTTTAACATCTCGCGCATCCACAAACACATCAGACTGGGTAAGCCACTCCTCATAAGCCTCGTTGATTGCCTTTATGGTCTTTTTGTAGCGTGCCTCAATCTCCTTTAAGCGCTTGGCATCATACACCACAGTAAATACCTCATCCTTTTTGTGATCATCACTAGGGGCTACCCACTCAATGCTACCCTCAACACTCTTGGCTCCGGTAAGCTTGGCCACTCCAAGTGCCGTGTACTCTTGCTTGGTATCAATATCTACCTGCTCCTGTGTCCACTTCTTACCAGTCTTGTAGTCTACAAACTTGCCAGTCTCATGGCTATCGCAAATAAACATCATCGGCACACCTTGTATATCTACAGTGGCCTTAGTCTCACGCTCCTCAAATATTAACTTGGCACCGCGCACACCTACCTCAATATCTTTATGCACCTCGGTGCCATTTTTCATGGCACTATTTACAAACATCTTTTTGCCAGCAAAATATGTATCAGCAAATTGCGCTGGGCTTTTATCAAACATCGCCAATGCGCTTGGGCTCGTATGATCTCTCTTATCTAAGTAAAACATATTATAGTAAATCAGCTTGTAAGTCTTTTAGCTCCGGCTCGGTCATGGGGTACTTGCCAGCAACAAGGTCTGCACCAAGTTGCTTTTTTTTCTCATCACTGAGCCTCGGCAAGCGCTTTTTTAATGCAACATAGTGCTCACTACCCTTAACCTCTGCCTCTTGGCTATCATCAGCAACATGCTCACTGTCATCTGCTGGGCCCATCTCCTCAGCCGGCGTACCCTCGTACCCTGCAAGTTTCATAACCCAACCAAGTAGCAATCGGTATGCCTTACCCACTGCGCGTGTCTGGGCCATTGATGCAATAGCATACTCATCAAAACTACTTTTCATGCGCTCGCTATTACTACATAATGCAAAACCATAACCAACAACATTGCCACTTTTTGAGTGCACAAGCTCAACCTCAGCTTTATACTTGTACTCTTTTTTAAGTGGGTCGCCAACACTCTCTATATTTATAACCTTGGCAGTAAGTCCAAGTAGGCCACCGGCAAATTGCCAGCCCTCAACTAATACATAGTTGTTGCCTTTAATATTCTCATATAGCTTATTCTCAACTATATGCTTTTTAAGCACTCCGGCCATCTTAACCATCTGGCTCGGTTGCTCTAAGTTGTAACGCTTAATAGGGTTACTTGCCACTTTATTTGCTACTCCATTTTTATTTTTACTCATACTCTTATACTCTTAATTTATAATCGCTTGCGCCCTCGCTTGCTTATGTACACTATAGCATTGTGCAACCACTTGTGCAACCATACCTGTGGATAACTATTTATACCGGAGCGCGCTGGCCACCTCATCAAATATATTAAAATCGGTAGCACTCACAATACCTCTGTCTTGCCGGTCTTTAATTATCCCTAAAAGCCTAACCACCATTGCATGTGTTTTTATACCACACTTTATGTTTGCAGTGCATGTAGTACTAGACAAATTACTGCCTCTGTCGGTATTACAATCTGTGCATAGTGTCCTTTTGTTTGTAGCTCTGTTTGCAAAGCATTTTATATTACGCACCTTAAAATACGCCTGCGGTATAATATGATCAATACTTAGATCTCTACCACTGCCACAGATCTCACAAATACTCTTTTTTATGTAACTATCAAGCGCAACCATGTTATAACTTCTCCTTACTTAATAACTCATTGTACCTGTAGTCAACTTTTTTAGGCACCTTGGCCTTGCGTACCACAGCCTTAAGAGTGCGCCCACTCACTGTGCGTGTGTGCTCTTGGCCACCCTTACCCCATGTAAACTTAACTGTGTAGAGCACCCTATTCATATACTTAATCACTTAACTCTGCAATAGCACCAACAAGTAGTGCCAAACTAATAATACCTAACCATATCTCAAATAAGCCAATGTCCACATATTTAGTAGAGTATGCTACTGCTCCACTCATTGCTGTTAAGATCAAACTACTTGTTATTTTTGTCATTGTATCTACTTAATTAACTTATAAATTACTTGTAATGCCTCCCAACTTCTTTTTACTCGGTCAACACATTAAACACTTGCCACCCCAACTGTGCACCCTCTATAACATCACGCACTTTTGCAGAGTTTTCTAAATACCCAACACTGTCGGCCTGCGCCTTTTGCACTTCAAGTTGTTGCTCTAAAAGTCTCTGCTCTGGTGTCTTAAGTGCCTCAATCTCCGCCTGCCTTTTAAGCTCTGCCACCTTAGCCTCATGGTATACCCTTGATAGCTCAGCACTGCGCTCTACCTCTAGTGCACGCTCTTGTGCTTGTTGTAATCGCACTTGCGCCCTATCTTGCTGGCACACATCATCACACTGCATCAAATAATAAATACCACCTACTGTGCCTAAAAATAAGGCAAATGCAAATAACATCTGTAATATATCTTTCATACTCTATTTTTTATTTTTAATAATAAATACCATCATCTCCATGTGCATCTTAACCTTATCAGCGTGCCACCTCCATCTCTCTGCCTCCAACTTTACAAGCGTACCATCCACATCCTCAGTCTCATTAAAATACTCAAGTATCTTATTGAGTCTGGCCAGCTCCCATGTTGGTCGCATATCCCACCAAAAATGTAGTGCCATCCCACCTACTATCACTACTATTATAATTAGCTCTATATACATAATTATAATCTTACATCCTCTGGTAATACCTTGCTCTTGCCACCGGCACCAAGTGTCACAGTATCTACTTCATCTGCTACAACTAAGTTAGGCCTCTTAGGCTTAGTCATTGGCTTGGCGATCTTATTTGCCGGCTTTTTAATTACCGGTGCATCTTTAGGCAACACCTTTACATATATCTCATGTGGCATACGCAAGTATGCCCACTCAGTATGCTCTTTAAGATACTCAGCTATAACCGCCTCAGCCTTTTTAAGTATTGCCTCTGGTATAGCATCGCCTACTTTTGCGCTGTACCTCATCGCATACCATAGCTTAAATGGTGCCATACACTTGCGTGTGCGTGTCTTAAGGTCAAACTTGCCCCATTGTATGCGTGCCTCCCTCTCCTCGGCTTGTGTGGCCTCCTGTGCGGTAGGGCCACTATTTTCTGCCTTGGCATATTCTATGTAAGCAATGTCGCCAAGTGTGCCCTCATAAACCATGCCGGCACCATGCTGTATGCTCACTCTAGTATCTTTATCTTTACTATCACGCGCACTGGCAATAGCTCTTGCCTTATCATCTGCAAGCTTTAACTCCTCACGCCTGCCTTTAATTTTTATTGTAGCCATACTCTAATATTTTAATACCTCGCCATTAGTAATATCTCCCTCCTCAATCTCATCCTCCCACCGCTCTTGGTTAAGCCAAGTAGTAGGGTGGGGGATGTATTTACCATTTGCCTCATTCCACTGCTTAGTCTCCTTATGCTTACTGAGTGCATTTATGATGATCTCATGTAGCTCTGGCTTTTTTGTGATCAATGCAATGTACTTAGTGCGTGCTTTTGCCTTAGCTTTTTTGTTAGGGTAGTTGGCCCAAAAATCATCAAACTTAGGTAGGTGCATTTTGGCCGTGTTTATTATCTTATCTTTACTTAACTTAACTTTACTTACCTTACCTTGTGCCAACCGCTTGGCAACCACTTGGCAACCAGTATCTAAAAGCCCATTACTAAACAACTTTTTAGTAGTAAAGAAACCTGCCGGCACCGGCAGTGCTCTCTCATCATCAGTGCTGGTATACGCACCATTTTGTCGGATGCGCAAGCTCTTTTTATGCTCAATATAGACTGTCTCATTGTACCGGTCTAGGCGTATTGAATTATTGATGCGCCAGTGCTTAATCACACATACACCATCCTCAAAACTAATAATAAACTTCTTACCAATCAGCACCTTGAGATCATCTTGTGCCACTCCAAGCATACGCATTACCTTGCGTGGGCTCGCAATAAAACCATCATCATCAGCACGCGTGTTTAGATGAAAATACAACAACTGGGTAGTTGCTGGCATATCCAAAAACGCATCTGTATCTACTATCTCCAAACTTATCAATCTTCTCATACTCATACTCTATTTTTTAATTATGCTATCCCAATAACATACACACCGCCTTGCAAGTAGTGTGCATGTTATTGGGTGCAAGGCTAATAACTTCTGTAGTATATCACAAGACCTGCAACTTGCACTGTGGATAACTTTTGTATAACCTGTGTACCATTTTCCTAGTGTCGGGCATATGGTATCTCGGCTAAATCTCGGTAGGGTAGTGGCTACTTAATCACTCCCCTGCATAAGTAAATAGTCTTACTTGTATAGTACAGTGCACAAGTAGCCTTAAAGGTAGTATACACCGCTTAACTAAGCCATATTAGTATACAATTACTTGCACTCCCCCACCCTCTTTATTGGCCATATAAGACCTTTTTGGGTACACACCCCAAGAGGGTAGGGCACTACTCTAGCTTAACCTCTGTACCCATCTCTACACCCAACTCTCTAAGCGCATCACTGGCCTCGCGGTGCCAATTTATAAATTGCGTGTCCACTTCTCTCTGTTTATATCTTGCCCCACTACTCATTAACCTACGCATATTTTGCTTTATAAACTCTTTAGCAACATCATACTTGTGGATCTCCCCATGCTTTTCTATATTGCAGTATGCGCACAATCTTGTGGCATTAAATAGGCTATCTGTATACGGCTCCTTACGGCTTATAGCGTGATGCAAGTGCTCTGCCATACCACCACACCTCTGGCACCTCTCATACTCGTTACAGTGCCTCAGTAACTCTACTCTATCAAACTCATGGCTCATGCACATAGTATACCACATGAAAAAACAGCCGGAGTATGTCGGCTGTTTTTTCTTGCTAAGTAGATACCTAGCGAGGGCTGTGCCTAGTGGCACGCCAATATAGTATCATAGCTAGGCTTGGTGGCAAATGTCAACTACCCCAATACCTTAACTTGAAACTTCCAGTATGCATCATCTGTATCGCCTGTGTTAGTTATCCTAAATGTAAAGCCGGTATCAGTAACGCTTACTACTGTCATATTAAATGTACCACCTACAACATCTCTACTCCAACCTAACAATGCGCTTGTTGAGTCTGACATTGTAGTATTATTATAGTTTATAGTCCAACCTTGATATACGCCATTCAGCCAATATGATGGTGCAAAGTTTACTGATGTACTTAAGTATGTATTATGTACCGCGCCTATAGCACCACTATTTATTCGCCCATTTACCTCAATAAGTGTAGGCCTAAACCCACATACTATATCTATATCATGTGTACCGCTAGTGCCTGTTATACTCTGGTTACCGTCCTCTATACCTATATATGCCTCTGCTTGGTTTTTCTCTATTAAAATCTCAGTTGTACTAACTGCAATACCCACACGCATCTCGTATGTACCAACTGATGTGCCTATTGTCTTATCATCTTGTACATAATATGGTGCACCTTTTGTTAGGCCTGTAAACCCTGCCACAATACCTGAAAACTGTATTGTTATTGCTCCAGCATCTATAGCGTTTGTTGTTGCAAAACCTCTAAATGCTAGTTTGGCAGTATCATTACCGTCACAAGCATACCACTCATCATCTGTATTATCTATATAGCAAGCAACCGGCAGTGTAGCTCCGTTTATAGTCTCTCCGGCAGTCTGCTCATCAATAGCATCTGGCCTAGTTGCCAGCCCTGCGTATAGTGTGTCCTCTGTAACAAATACATTACCAGTAGCCGGAGTACCAGTACCAGCAAGCGCATCCTTTTCGTCTGTAGTAGGAGTACGGTCATTGATCTCCGTTATATCACTCGCAAGTATCTCTGATCCTATAGCTATTGTCATGTTATGCGTTTATTACCTCTACCTCATAATCTATTGTAAGGCTCTCGCTACCAGTCTTAGTTATAGGTAGCTCAGCATTTTCAGTGCTTATACGGCTAAATAGTGTGCCACTATCGGCAGTCAATGAGCCACCACTAAAGCTACCAACCTCATTTATTGTACCAACTGCCTCAGCAAGCCCAAAAAATACACTGATGTACTTCTTATTACCACTTGTGCTACTACTGGCCACAGCCTTGCGCTCAGTCTCATTAACAAGTGTTGTATCTCCGGCAACAACAGCAGTGGCACTATCTCCAAGTGCAACATAATCAAGCACTAATGAGCTGGCAAATAAGGCCAAGCCAGTATCTACAACCCTATTTTTAATGGTATGTGAGTGCGTAACATTACCCTTAGCATCTCTAAATGTAAGTGTATATATACCTCGTAATTTTATATTATCAATCATAGTGATATATTAGCATATTAAACAGTTATGTATATTGTCAAGCCCATACTGCACCTTTACTCCACAGAGGTGTGCGCTTAATATCATCAATGCTGGTGGGCTCATATAAGCCCCACACCCAAGTGTTTACATAATTTGTGCGCATTTTAATATCCTCTCCAAGCGTAACCTGCTCTGCAACTGTATGCCTATCCCTGTTAAATGAGTACACCTCATTTGCTATAACCTGCTCACTAAGAGTCATTATAGTATCAAGTAGGGCAGTAGAGTCGCCAAGACCGCCTACAGTCTTATCCCCCATCTCTAAGAGCATACGCATAAACTCTATAATCTCAAATGCCTTAGTATTGGCCAGTCTCACTGTATACTTTAGTGTGCCGGTATGATGCCGTGTTGCTATAATTTGCTGTATGACATACTTCTCAGCAGTAACACCAAGCACATCATTAGTTACAGTTATACGCTGTCCAGCCCTAAGCCCTGCTGTATCTGTAGTAAATTGTGCCTCAGCAATGGTACTGGCATAAGCATCAAGCTCAGCGCGTGCACGCCTACGCACAGCATCTTTAGTCTTAATACTCCTATCCACAATCTTAAACTCATATACCCCCTTAGTTAAATCTGGCGCTGTCATCTTTACCAGTAATGGCAATAGTGGGTCGCCAGTAATTTCAATCTCATAGGGATCAGCCGGTGCAGTAGCAAATGATATAATCTTTTCGTTACGGTTCCAATAGCAGTCATAACCAGTAGTGTGTAGGCCCTCAACTCCTACAGTCTGTGTTACTGCATTTACCTTTACAACTGGCGCACTATCATACACATAAGGTATAGGGAACCGTACACGCGTGCCATCTCCCTTGCTTAGAGTATCAGTTATAGAGGCTCCAACATAATCGCCACCCATGACATATATAACATTTTTAAGTTGCTTATCATTTTTCATAAGCGTAAGGTCTTTTACATTGGTAGTAGTAACATCAAATGGCGCACCATTAGCACCTCTGGCCATAAAGTATAGCTCCTTAGCTGGTGTTATCCACCAATCAAAGCCAGCGTATTCAGCAATTGTGCGTATAGCATCGCTAGGCCGTGCATAATTAAATACAATATCTTCTATAACAATGCCGGTAGTATCAATAGTGCCCTCACTAATATCTGGTGCATAACTGGCTAATATATCTTTAACAGTCTGGGCTAGGTCTTGTGCTTGGTAGCTATCAGCAACAAGCCTGCGGTCTAATGTATGCACCCAATCTTTTACTTGTATATCATATGCCGGCAAATCAGCCACCACAGAGCAAGATACTTGTATAATCTCGCCACCAAATACCTGCACACCCTCATCATAAAGCTCAACCTCATCGCCAACCGCTGGCACATATGTCTTGCTTGCCGTCTTGATATACCGCATGTTTAGTATATCCACCTTGCTGGTTATATTCTCCTCATACCTAAAGCCGTTTACGCTTATCTGGGTGGTATAATCTATTGTGTTTATTTTTAATATCATGGTTAAAATCTAAATTGTGTGCGCATAGCCTCAACAATCTTATCGCCAACCAATCGCGCACCATTCTCATCTGCAAATATACCACCATTTATATTTATATTAACTACACCCATATCATTACCACGCCTGTTGTAAGGTACTATCTGCTCCCCACCATGCACCTGTGCCATTACAGGCGCTCCTATAGGGCCACCAACAGTGCCACCGGTAGCAAAGCTAGGTACACTAACTTTAGATACTGCACTTGATACAAAGCCACCTACACTACCGGCAATATTTGCTATTGCCCTCAGTGGACTTAGGTAGGTTACTAACTTGGCCATTGCTTTTACAGCACCCCATATACTACTAGTCATGTCTGCAAAAAAGCCAATAATACTATCCTTAATACCAGTCATAAATAATATAATCTCATTCCATACCTCTTTCCAAGTAATCTCTACATCATAAGTAATGGCTATAAGATCTTTAAGTTGGCCAGCAAACCACACGGCCCACGCAACCAGTAGGGCAAGTGGGTTAGCCTTGAGCCATACTGCTATAGCACCAAGCTTTA
>JAGLXC010000373.1 GCA_023133095.1 Gammaproteobacteria bacterium
CTCTCATCTACTACAATGAGTGATGGGTCAGCCATGGTTTTGTTTCTTCTCATGAGTGTTTGAATGGAGTTGATTTGAACGAGAGGCTTGTCATCCTGAGGGAAGCCGCTTGAGACTATTGAGTGATCAACATTTTCTTTTGTAAATGCAATTGAGGACTGCTTTAGGAGTTCACGCCTATGGACATTGAACCAGGACCTGTGTCCTCGAGAGGACGCTGTTTGAAGCATCTTAGTTGTTAGGGCTGTTTTACCTGAATTATGAACCACGATATCATTAGCTGTGAAGCTCTCTGTTTCTGAGCCTACAACATCATAGGTGTTTATATAGCCAGCTTTATATATTGATGCGACTTTCTCCCATACAATTGTACCTCTTGGAGGCTCCCCACCTTTATATGGAGTATCTACGCCCCATAGTTTTCCTACCATGTTTTTAGCTTTCTCCCACCCTCTGTCGGTCCACACTCTATGATCAGGGGTTAGGGTTAGAGATCTAGTTTTTGAGGTCAGTGTTATACATTGTTTAACACCTGAATAGACAACACCTTGATGGACGGTCTGTAAATTCACGCTTAGTTTTAGGACACTGAGTGCTCTAATCTTTGAGAAGACATGGGGTTTTCTTTTGGTGCTTTTCTGAGCGTCATATTCATCAGCTATGGTTCTGTAGGTTGAACTTGTGGACCTGTTCATTCTAATAAGAGTATCACCAGCAACGCAGCCAGTGGGTGAGACAACGAGAATTTTCTTCTCACCACTAGCCATAAGCGCACGTATTTTATCAATGATATCTATTTGATATTGCCTAAGGGTAAGTGCCATACATTCCTTTTAGTTCCAAAGTGGGTCACTACAATTAATATCTCAGTGCGCAAAAGTCAAGTGACAAGGTGAGGCTGTGTAACCTAAACAGAGTATATGTGATTACGCATACTTACAGGATTTTAGTCACAAAAAACGTGTTCTTTTTAGCAGTTATCGATATGGGCATCCAAAAAAATGACTTGCAATGACAAGAGCTATGTATTACATTAATTACAACAGATGACAAGCAATGACAAGTATGGCCTCAATAGATAGTTCATCTCCTTAATTATGGAGAAACGCTTAATGATTAAAGTAATACCCGACAACAATGAGCATTGGCACCAGTTAAGAGCTAAAGTTTTAACCTCAACAGAAATATCAGCACTGTTTAATCTCTCTCCCTACTCAACTGAATACGAGTTATGGCATAGAAAGAAGACTCAAGAAATAGTTACCATAGAACAACATGAAAGAATGCAATGGGGTAACAGGCTTGAAGCTGCAATCGCCGAAGGAGTTGGAGAAGACCAGTCCTGGGAAGTCGAACCCTTTAAAGAGTTCATTTATAACGAGCACCTAAAGATTGGCTCATCTTTTGATTACCGCATAACAAAACCATTTAAAGCTATACTTGAAATCAAGAACGTAGACTCATTAGTTTTTAGAAACAGTTGGGATGAAGACGAGGGAGAGCTAGAATCAGCACCTCACATAGAGATTCAAGCTCAACATCAAATGCTAATTTCAGGCATAGATAGACTATTCATCGCAGCTCTTGTCGGCGGCAACACCATTCATTTAATAGAACGTGAAAGGGATGCTGAAATTCACGGCGCTATCATTGAGAAGTCTATGAAATTTTGGGAGTCCATTGAGGCCAACAAACCACCGAAGCCTGACTACGAAAGAGACGCTGCGTTCATTGCATCCTTATATAGTAAATCAAATGAAGGCTCAGTAATGGAAGGAACTCCAGATATAGACGCCCTAGTAGCCAGTCACAAAATAGCTACAGAAAATGAGAAACAATACGCCCTTGAAAAGTCAGCAATAAAAGCTCAACTACTTGAGATTATAAAAGACTCCGAAAAAGTCAAATCAGATAAATACAGCATCTCTCTCGGCATGGTTAAAGAAACACAAGTCTCATTCACAAGAAAAGGATTTAGAAACTTTAGAATTTTTCATAAGAAACAAAAGGAAGCAAACAATGTCTAAACAAATAAGCGTAATAGAAGATGTAAGAAATAACCTACAAAGAATGACACCTGAATTTGAAAAGGCGTTACCAGAACATATCTCTGTGAAGAAATTTATCCGAGTGGTTCAAACAGCCATCACCACTAATCCAAAGTTACTTGAAGCTAATAGAGCTAGCCTTTGGAGCGCGTGTATGAAGAGTGCAGAGTCAAGTTTACTTTCCGACAACAAAGAATCAGCACTTGTTCCTTATGGTGCAAACGTACAATTCCTTCCAATGATAGCAGGCCTATTAAAACTAGCTAGAAACTCAGGAGAGATAAAGACTATAAGCTCTCAAATAGTTTACGAGAATGACAAGTTTGAGTTCTTCATTGATGAGAGAGGAGAGCATATAAGTCACACACCTAACTTATTTGAAGAGCGTGGTAAAATCATAGCTGTCTACGCCATTGCTGTTACTAAAGATGATGGGACTTACATTGAAGTCCTAACTAATGAACAAGTCAGCGCCATTGAAAGTATGAGTAAAGGTAAAAACACACCATGGAAAGGATTATTCCGTTCTGAGATGATTAAGAAGTCAGCCCTAAGAAGACTACTCAAAAGACTTCCATCAAGCACAGACTTAGAGTTTAATCTAAAAGCAGACAATGAATTTTATGACATAACACCACAACCTGAAAAACCAGCATCAAAAACTGAGAAGAAAAAACCTTCAAAGCTTAAAGAACTTATTGCTAAAAATACAGGTGCTAAAAACACAGATGCAAAACCTAAAGAAGAGGACGCTCTATAATGGTGGTATTTCTAACGAGTAAAGAACTAGCAAAACGATGGAAGATGAGTGAGGGCACTTTGAGAAATTGGAGAGCCACAAGTCAGGGTCCTAAGTTTGTCATCATCGGAGTTAGGAACGTGTTATATCCTTTAGAGAGTATTGAAAAATATGAAATATTTAATCAACCAGTGAGAAAACAAAATGGATGAAGTAGACCTGTTAAGATCAAAGCTTAAAGACTATGAGAAAATAATCAACTTAGGCATGGACTTAATCAGCACAATAAGCGAACAAGACTTCTTAGAAAAGAATGCTGAATATATTGAATTGTTAGAAAAACATAAACTAAGGAAGATAAATGTTAGAGACTATTCTGGACTACGAAACGAATCTACAATTAATAGTTAAGTACTCCGTAGAGGATGCTTCATTTGATCACGGCATGGGTCTTGAGACTGATTCTGTTATAAATATAGAGCATATTGATTACATCGTTTATATTGATGATGTTGATTATGACATTACTCTAGCTATGCAGGGTAAAGACACTCATGATATGTTTGTGGAGTGGTGCAAGGAAGAGATTCAAGCCAGCAATGATGGATTTAGTGTAGGTCCTGATGTTGGAATGAAGACAAATGTTAGGGCTTGCTTACCTATAGCGCCCTATCCTAGTATAAATACCTTAAGAAAATGGTGGACCCTTTCTAAGCCTAAGGTTTAAAATAATTATTACCCTTAGAGGTATATCTCAGGTCAACATGAACCCAGCTACTACCAGGCAAGTCTTCAATCCTTATTCTTAAATCATCAATGAGAGGTTTTAGTATCTCTCTAATTTCATCGGAGGGCATATAAGCGCATTTGAAATCTACAGCCATGCCTTGCCTGTGTGCTGAATAAGGAGCACCGCCAATGCGTTCATTATAAGCACTAGGCCTTAGACCACTTGTGATTATCATGGGCTTACCTAAATAATGTCTTATCTTTTCTAGCTTCTTACAAAGATCTATTAAATGTAAATATTGTACGCTTGTCGGGAAAACATGTATGCCCCATAGAGGGAGATGTAATAATTCACTCCATCTGAAATGTTTAGTCCCCGGCACCAGTTCGTCTAGATCAATTTTTATTCCCACTACTCACACCTCAAAGTCAGTAGCTCCATCCATTTCTTAACATCATCTTTATGCCAACAAACGTATAACTCAGATTCTTTGTTATCTTTTATCTCGATAAACTCTTCATACACATCGCCATCATCGTCTTCAACAACTCGGTAAAGAGACGCATCTTTAGACTTAACAAGCCAAGCCTCAGCTTTTATCTCTTTTGCGACGCTGCAATGAATCAAGCTTATGCTTAGTAGGACGGCCAGCATTATCCGAACCAAATTCTGTTTCAAGTTCACGTTGGTCCCCTTCCTTAATAGCTTTATCTACGGCTTTATCTAATGCTTTCTTCTTATTCTCCAGACGCCATTTTGATAAAGCGTCTAGAGCCATAGAAAAATATTTAGCTATATCTCTTACAGCCATGAGTGCTGCAAAAACTTTCATTAACATTAGCAACCCCCATCACCAATTAGCAGTCATTAGCATTAAACAGCTTTCATCGCTTTAACTTTTAAAACAATGGAGTTGATTTCTGCAATTATGGTTAAAGCCTTTTCAACCATTCCCTCTAGATCTTTATCCTCAAGGTCAAGCTCTGCAGCAAAAGCAACATTTAGTTCATCAATTTCAGCTTGATCTAAATCAGCCAACTCAGCTTTAGCTTTAATTAGTCCTTGAAACGCATCCGGCGCTTTCATAATTGGCGCCATAAATAGAGCCATGTCTTCAACACCAAAGCCATCTTGCCCAGCCTTATCAGCCGCACTCGCAAGGGCTGCGATAAAAACAACTAACTCTTTTAATTCTTTTATTCCTTCCATAATCCCTCTCCTATTTGTTTGTGTGTTCTAGTTTATAAATTCGTTTCTTCATGTCCTTTATTTCACTCTCGTGCCATTCATGTTTAACTATTATTGTGGCAACATGGAGATTCAATTTATCAATGGAGTCTCTTAATTTTGCTAGAGTATACACCCCATAAGTTCCAACAAAAGTTAACACTCCGTAAAATAACCATTGGATAAACTGTTCATGTCCCATTTTATAAATCCAAGTGTGTAAGTAAATCCGACATTAAATCTCTAAGTTGTGGCAAGGTCATTGTTGGCAAGCTGGCTTTACTAGCTTCAATCTTGGCTCTAACTACATCTCTTGCGACTTGTTCATCGATTTCAGCTTGTTCCTTCGCGGCTATTTCTTCAGGAGTAGGCCCTTCATAAACCACAGATGAGGAGAAATCTTGTGACCAATATTTTCTCGTTTGCTCTTTGGCTAGCCAACTGTCAGCATCGGCTTGAGTGTTAAAATACTCTATCCAATAAGTAGACCCGTCTTGTCTTTTTATTTCTAACTTATACATTAGTATACCTCCTCAACAATTATATATCCTGACCCACCTGCACCACCTGCGGCACCTGTTGTACCAGCCGAACCAGCAGAACCGCCAGCACCCACCGCGTAAGCATAGGTAGCTGAAGGATTAGCAATAATGGCATCTATATATCCGCCAGATCCGCCGCTACCCCCTACATTTAATGATGTACCTGCGGTGGTAGGGGTACCAGCTCCTCCGCCGCCGCCAGAGTTTGCTTGCCCTGCTGTTCCGGCGCTGCTCAAGCCGCCATCCGCACCGCCACCAAACTGAGAGTATGCTCCTGAGGGACCTGGTAAAAAGCCACCAGTTGTTGCTTGCTGACCCCCCTGCCCTCCTTGCGCTCCTAGAACCGCCATACCTATAGGTCCAGATCCTAAAGACGCTGTGCCCCCTGTACCTCCGGCGCCAGCACCATTTGCTCCTCCAAAACCCCCAACACAAGAAAGCAGTGATGTACCAAAAGATGAAGTCACACCAGTACCACCTGCGCCTGCAGTAGTGCCCGAACCACCTCCGGCACCACCACCACCGCCGCCTATCATGCGAACTCTTAAAAATTTAACTCCAAGAGGAGTGGTATATGTTGCAGACCCAGAGGTAAACTCTTGAACTGTGGGTAGGATGTATGAAGATATTATTTTCCAATTAGCGTTGTCACTCTCAACAAGAACCATGTCATTTAACGAGGTTAAAACTATATTTAAATATCCGTTAATTGTTTCAGTTCCGTTGCCATCAAGAGTTAAAGCGTTGGTAGCTTCCACGTTAATGATCGCATATCTTTTGCCAGCTATTCCAACAGCCGTAGGAAGAGTGACAGTTAACACTCCAGAACTTTGGTCACCAAATATAGTGTGATCTTCAGCAGTTATTGTATAAGGCGTGTCTGAGTTTGTTTTTGTAGTTTGAGTTTTATTTAATAGCGAAGCTATTGTCGCTTTTTTATTAGCGTTACTATCTGAGCTGTCAGAGAGTAGAACACTATCAGCTTTTTGCGGAATAACATTTGTTTGGCCATTAACGAGAGTAGTTGCGACAGCTAATGTTGGGTTACCACTCACGCCGTCCCCGTTAGTCACGTCTATTTCATCACTAGTTCCAGTAATGGTTCTAACAACAATTGCTGTAGCTGAAGTTTTAGCTAAAACCCCAGTGCCTGAGGGTACTGTCACATTTCCCGTTTCAAGTGCCGATGCCATTTCAAACCCGTCAGCCTCCGCGTTAACTTTAAGAAAGTACTCTGCAGTTAAATCAGTCGGTAATGTAGTATCAAAATCAGCAACAGCAGTCGTCTCAGGTAATTTCATAGAACGATCAACTTCATCTTGCTGTTGTTGAGCTATCATAACATTTTTATCAAAAACATCTTCATGAACCTCAGGATAGAAATCACCTTGGTTTCTTATGTCAGTAGTCTGAGTGAGAGGCACTACCCGACGAATTGTTAAATCATAATTTAAAGCCAATGCACCAGCGACAAGAACAATGTCACCACCGCCATCATCACCAACACCTGTCACAGTGTAGTCAGTTGTTAAAACTAAAACAGTTTCCACATTACTTGTATCTTTACTCACTACATATAAATGAGATGAGCTAACAATCCTAAACGTGTAACTAAAGGTATCTGCAACAGCATTACCTAGGTATGTATTTCTATTCGTTGTTGATGCTAAAGACATATGTCCCCCAAAGTTTCTTAAATATTAATAAATCAGTTTTAAAAAGTCATTACCTAGAACGACCTGTGACATAACCTCTTGCTGCGTCAATAGGACCAGTCGGCTGAGCCTTGCCCTCGCTTACATCAAGCGCGTACCCTATTGGCTTGCTAAATACTCCTATTGGTAATCCTAGCAAAACACCTACAGCCGTCAATGCATCTCTTGTGGCGCCTTTTTTATTCTTTCCTGTAACAACAGCCTTGCCAACACTAACAGGTGCTCCAACTACAGAACTTATTGCTGTAATAGCTGGAGAAGCCGACACCCTATCATCATAAAATTTGTCGTTAAATTTATTAAAACCTGCTTGAACAGCACTTCCTAAAACAGGCACCATTGCCGTAGCTAGTCTAACTTGAGAGGTGAAAAATACATCCATCAAATCATCAATAATTTCATCATCATCATTTTCATCTAGAGTACCACCAGCCGCTTTTCTTAACGCAGCCGACAATATTGCAGGTATAGCAAAGGCATACATATAAACCATAAAACCATTTTGCATTTTCTGTTTTTGCCCTAAATCACTATAATAAATCTTAGTCATCTCACTAGCGTTTACATTAGCAACCATATTGAAGTAACTCATAAACATTTGAAAGAATCTTATATATGTATTGGCCTCCATATTTGAAACATCCAAGGCTCTTGCGCTAGATTGAGTTAGTCTTACATCAGCATCAGCTTTCTTTACGGCCTGTACTTCAGATAACCCCTTCTCTACAGAATCATTGTAAGAGCCATCCCAAACCATAGCATCAACAATATTTTGAGTAATCTGTTGCATGATGTAAGCATTCTTTTGAGCAAACTCTTTCATCTGGTCATATTTACCAGCACCTACAATAACCTTCTCGGCCTCATTAGCTAACTCAAATATTTGATTGTCAAACCTAACATTCATGTATTCAGACTTCTCAGATATATCTCTAGTCAACTCCCTAGGGTTTCTTGTGTATCTATAAAGAGATTTAAACATTTGCCTAGG
This sequence comes from Gammaproteobacteria bacterium, assembly GCA_023133095.1. GTDB lineage: Bacteria > Pseudomonadota > Gammaproteobacteria > UBA9339 > UBA9339 > JAGLXC01. The sequence continues at coordinate 7,993 of JAGLXC010000373.1, forward strand.
AGAAACTTTAACTAAAGCTATAGATAGTCCTGTAAATTGCTCAATAGTATTAACCGTATTAGCAAACATAATTTGCATAGCCGATGTTTTTCTTAAGTAGTTAGCACCTTTATTTATATATGCTGGTCCCGTTCCAGGTGTTGCTTGAGAGCTATTCTTATCAGCTCGACTTAAGGCTGGCTTTATCATCTCACTAATTACAATAGGGTCGATATCATCCATTGACTCTCTAAATTCTTTGTTTGTTACAACTTTTGCAGCGTCTACAACAGTAGGTTTAACTATGGCAAACCTTAACGTATCATCCATATGTCTATTAAAAAGTTTAACGTCTAACAACAACGGCCTGTTAAATGCGTCTACCCTTGAGATAGTAAATCCCTTACCACCAGCTGCAGGGTAATCATAAGCACTATGACCCTTTACAAACTCTTCTAATTCATTTTTCCTAGCTATATCTGTCACTTGATTAGGGTCTGTCTTAGCTGGAGCATAACCACCTTTATAAGTTCCAAAGGGAGTTACAATCTCTTGATGAGTGATCTCATTAAAATAATATCCAAACAATTTCTTATGAGCTTTCTGAGCCATGGGTTTGATCTCTTCCATCATATCCCATAAGCTTTGAACATAATCCCAGTCAGCTTTTACAAGCTTTCCTTCAGCATGCATTCTCTTTAAAAATTTATCCCAACGAGATGAATCAATCGAGCCGTCCTCTAATAAATCAGCCCAGCCATATCCAACTAGCAATTTTCTTTTATTACTGTCATTTCCAACATGGAGTAAAGCGCCTAACAGTTCGGCCTTATTCTGAAATTCAAAACCCAATTCATCAGACTGAATTTTCTCAGGGTCAAAATTAACCTTATTAGACTCTTCAATAAATCTTTTAGTATATTCAACCTTTTCTAACATAAACCTGTCAGTAGCATCAGAGATTTCTTGAAACATAAACTTTCTAAAGTTACCACTGATGTCGCCGTTATCCATGACATCGATCCAATGTTCAAGACGTCTCCCTAAAGCTTTTACTCCAAGCAAACTTACTTTAGTCTTTTCCCAGAATGTCTTAGTCGAATTATATTTCTTTTTTACCTTAGGTTTTTTAAATCTCTCCATATCAGCATTTAATAATTCAACAGCATCAGAGATTAATATTTTCTTACCGCCGACCTCAACTTCCTTTGAAGACTTAGCTAAATCCCATAATGCTTGAATACCTTCATTCAACTCTTGAGACTGAGCATAGGTTAATTCAGAGAATGGTTTCTGCTCTTGCATGATATGCTCAGCTAATGCCACGACAGCTTTAAATCCATCTTCATCATATTGAGCCATTGTCTTTAAATATTCTAATGCTGGCTTTTTCTGAGTAGCCCTACTATCTCCAATATCATATTGCTCAAGGATGGCCCGAGCCGCATTAATGAAATTCAACTCCCGAGTCTTAGCTAGATCTTCATCTTTTCTAAAGAACTTCTTATAATCTTTTAAAGACTTATCTATTTTTTCTTTAGCCTGAGAACCCTCTAGAAATAAATAGTGGTTGAATAATTCTTTCTGCTTTTGATCAAATGCTTTTTCCCAGTCACCTTTTCCCCAAAATTCAGCAGCTCTATTCGCAGCAGTTCTTTCAGCTTTCTTATAATCATTAGGCCTTAAGTCTTTAGTCTTGATTTTTCCAACTGCATCTTTAGCCGCAAGCCTTACCTTACTATTAGGTGGTACTCTCTTAGCAATCTTCTTAGTCAAATTCTTAAAAGTAGCAAATTCATTTGAAACCATATAATCAAGTTCCATCTTTAATCTATCAGCCCTCTTATCGTTATGATAAAACGTAGCCGCGAATTCACTTACTTCTTTTTGATTTATTAATGTCGGATGCTTCTTTTCCATTTGAATGTCTGTTACGAAGTTAACGAACTCACTAAAGGGACCTGATGTTTTAATCTGATCTAACATAGCCTGCTTATCTGCAAAACCTAAAATCTGAGAAGCTATTTCTAAAGGCATACCGTTTTTCTTTTTCATACCTCTAAACTTTTTAGAAACTAATTCTTTTCCTAGCGCGTCTTCTAAGGCCTGAGTGTCTAACTTAAATGGTTCAACTCCATTAGGTATTGGAGACCCATCAAGCATCACACCTTTTAATAAAACATTCCTAGCATTATAAAGCTGGTCATCCATCAGTTCTTTATTAACACTCTCTTTAGTTTTCTTGCGCTCAGCACGATAAGCCTTAGATCTTTTCTTATCCAAGTCTTTCATCATTTTAACATTTAGTTTTTCAGTAGAATCTAAATAGGCATCGTCAGTAATATTTTTATACTTCGCAGCTAAGGGACCAGGCATACCATCATTAGTTGGATCTAGAAGAGGTGCATCTTGCAGCTCATTTTTAACATCACTAATCTCTTGTTCTGTTGCTAGTAATCTGTCGAATACACCTCTAATGTTATCGTTGATTTTAACATCAAGATCTTCAGCTCTCTTATAAACGCTTATCATCCATAATTTAAATTGATTAAATACTTTCTTAAGTCTTCTCGTTGGAGCTTTACCCTCTCTTATGTATTGTTCAAATCCTCTAGCAAATTTCTCATGGTGTTCTGTCTTGATGGCATCAAATGATTTCACACCTAAGAATTTTAAGATCTCATTAGCGTCTTGTTGCAATGATAGATTTGAATTATCCTCTTTAGCCATAGTGTTAAATACTTCTAAGAAGTAATGACCTAGTTCATGGAACAATGTCGAGGCATCAGCAGTTTCAAAGAGAGTTATATTAAATTTATCATTGCCAAACTTAATCTGACCTTTTTGCCCCTGAAATAACTCTTTTTGCTTCTTACCCTCTATGATAATTTTATCTTTAAATGATTGTCTCTCTTTCTTAGTCAATCCAATTATAGGAGTTAACGACTCCATTTTTTTTATTTCAGAATTAAATTTTTCTATTTTTTTATCAAACCTGTTTTGTGCGACCAAAAGCTTTTCTTTATCTTCAGAAAGACTTTTCTTAACAATACTAAATAGCCTGGAAAGCTCAGCCTTTTGCCTTTCAATTACTTCAATTTTTCTATTTATTAATTCCTTTGATCTTTGCTCTCCAAGCTTAAACACTCCGGCGTCAATGACTTTAACTTCACCATTTTCATAAGATAAATTTTCCTTAGACATATCTAAAGGAACTATCCCTAGATCTCTAATTGACTCATCTAACGCTTCTATTTTTTTAGTAATACCCTCTTTATCAAGAAAAGAATCTATAGCTGAAGAGGATTGTGTATCTAGGTTTTCTTTTATATATTGATTCAATGTTTTTTGTTTTTTTTGGAGTAAAACTATATCACCAGAATTAGTCTCAACTCTTAATTGCTTAGGAGATAAGTTATTATCTTCAAGCACAGATTCAATAAGAAATCTTTTTTTAACACCTAGTCCTACTATATAATCTTTTTTCTTGAATTTCTTTACAACATACTCACCAGCATCGTAAACATTTGTCTCGACACCTGACCCTAGTAGTGGTAATTCATTTTTAATAGCAAGATCAACAATAGAAAGAGCATCTGTTTTTCTTATCTTTATATCACCCTGACTTAATACAGTGCCATCTCCAACATCACTTTCTCTACTTATAGTTAAGCCAAACCGAGAAGCAATCTCTTTAGGAGATACACCCGTGCGCTCACTTTGAGCCTTATAAAATTCAGATAATAAAATAGCTTCTTTAGGGTCTCTACCTATAGCTACTAATTCAGCCTCAATTCTAGTCTTAATATCTTTTAATTCTAAATCACGCTGAGCAACCCGAGACTTTTCAACAACAGCCTCTTGAGCTAACTCTTCCATAGTCGCAGGCATAGCTTTTATAACTTCATCAGCCTCAGCTATAGTCATACCATTAGGTTCCATAGTCCCAAGCATCGACAATGTTTCAGCGTCCTCAGTCGCAGCTAGCTTCTCAGTCCAGTTCTTTAAGGGCACTTCTAATGGAGCACCACTATTTTTAGCCTCGTGATATTTCTCCCCATTATCTCCAAACAATTCAGCCGCTTTATCTGCTGGTGATTCACCTCGGTCAGACCAGTACTCATCCCAGTCATCGTTTTGAAAAAATATACTCTTAGGTTCATCACTAATATTATGCTCAACAAATTCACCCATCAACTCAGCATCTCTCTGAGCCGTTTTAGACTCCTTCATTGTCTCATTTATTTCTTGAACAGCATCCATCTGCTCAATAGTTTCATTAGCTTTAAAATAATCTTTACTCATTTCCTTTGCAGCACCTACAACGCTATCTGAGTATTTATTTCTTATGCTGTTTTTTATAATAGCCTGACCAGCCGATTGACCTAAACTTATGACGCCCTCAGAAATAGCTTCACCTAGATTTACTTTTGTGAAACTCTTCCTTGCCGCTGCTTGACCTGCAAATTCTCCAACAGCTTCACCTGTCGCTTCAACAGCTAACTCTTTAGCCCCTCTTGCAATGACCTGACCTACAGCCTTAGCTCCTGTCTTCTTAGCTGCTTTTCCTAAAACCTTACCGCCGACTAATCCAAATAAAGCATCAACACCAGCCGTAGTAATGCCCTTACGGAACGCCTCAGCCTTTATCTCTGACATTAATTTAGTATCTCTTAATGCTGATACAACCTGTTCTTTATCTGTGAGGTCATATCCTTTTTCACTCAACGCCTGACTAATCCATGCGCCCATTTCAGAGGGGACACCACCAGCAAACGTGCCAGTCATGAACCCGACTAAACCACCAACGGTCGCCGCAGGGCCAGCCAAAGGACCAGCCAAAACACCTATTGCACCA
>JAGLXC010000374.1 GCA_023133095.1 Gammaproteobacteria bacterium
GCCTTACCACCAACGCGATTGAAATAATCGACCAGGGCTAAAAGTTCAGCTTGTGTTTTGATCCCATAGGCAACGTCATAAGAATACCGAGCATTTGTCCAATTCTTGTTTCGTTTTTCATAGCCAGAATTCAACGTGATAACTGAAGTATTCCAGCTTGGCCCACCTTTTGAACCATATGAAATATCGTCTGGGAATCTAGGCGTTTCGATGAAAGACATTAATTGTTTCTCCAAATAGCTCTATTAACTGCTGCGCCTGTTTGGGCTGCGATTTGCTGTTGTGATTCGCGGCTAACTGTTCCTCGCGGAGCTTCAATAGAAAAATAATTATTTACCATTATTCCACCTAATTTATCATTTGGAGTAATACTTCCATTTGAGCTTGGAGTAAATAATTCTGGGCCTTTTTCACCTACCAGATAGGAAGTTCCACCAGATACCGGGCCACCAGTAGCCTTGCCGCCGCCAAATAGAGACGGCGCTGCACCTGATATAAAATCACTTATTCCGCCTGCTAGCGGCTCTGTAATGAGCTTGCGTGTAATGATTCTTAGAATATCCTGTTCAAGACCTTTTAAAATATCTCTGAGCTTGCCGCCTTCAATAATTGCATCCTCAAAAGCTGAAGAAAAAGTCATGCCTAAATCATCTGAAACATCTTTAAATTCAGATGTTTTGTCTATTAAAACATCAAATTCATTTTGTGCTTTTTCAATAGCTTTGAAATATTGTTCAGAAGAAATAACACCAGCTATCCATATTTCATTTAGATCAGAATATTGTTCATGTAATTTATCAAATGGAGTTTTACTGTCTTCAATAACTTTATTTGCTAATTTTGATAGTCTTGTTGTTTCATTTATTTTGCCGTTAAGTCGCTCCATCTCCATTGCGATAGCGCTTATCTTTTTGCCGCCTGTAATCTCGATCACTAAAGGCTTAATGCCTGATTTTTTTGTAGCATCACCACTCTGCATTTTAAGTATTAATTCACGCAATTTTTCAAGTCGTGCTTTTTCTTTTTTAAGATCCTCATCTGACATTAATAAAAACTTGCCCGGCCTAGTAAAAGCGCTGGCTTTTAAAGCGGTATCGATATCCTTTATTTTTACTTCAACTTCTTCAAGCCTTGTTAAATTTCCAGTTATTGATTTAAAGAATGTTGTTACTTGTCGCCCCATGTTAACCAAGCTTCTACCTGTATCGAGGGTAACACTTCCAATTCTTGCTAATAACTCAGTAAAATCTCTCAATGCAGAAAGCGTAGCTGGATCACTCAATTCTTTTGCAACATCTGAAATAGCATCTGCTAAATCTTTACTTCCACCAGCTGAACTATCCATGGAAATTATAAGTTTATCCATCTCATTTTTTACTTCTGTCATAGCTTGGCCAACCGTTCTGGGCATCCTCTTAAATTCTTTATCTATAACGGCACCCTGGCTTTTAATTGCTTTAATTACACTTTCAGCAGTTAATTTGCCTTGTGTTCCAAATTCACGAAGCTGGCCAATTGTTATTCCCATGCCTTCAGCAATAGCCTTTGCAACACGTGGCAATTGTTCTAATACAGAACGTAGTTCGTCACCTCTAAGCGCACCAGACGCCATCCCTTGCCCAAGTTGAATAAGTGCATTGCTTGCTTCTGTTGATGTTGCGCCAGATACGATAATGGCCTTATTAAGAGTTTCCGTTATCTGTAACAAATCATCTTGTGACGTGCCTAAATGCTCTGATGATCTTGCTAATCTTGTATACAAGTCGATGCTACTTTCATAGGCTACACGGGTACGTTGTGCGCTTTTGAATAGTTTCTCTTGAACGCTTTCTAGCTCTGCTGTTGTTTTTGTTACAAGCTTTAATCTCCCTTCAAGGAGTTTGTATTTATCAGTAATATTAATAATTTCACGAATACCAAGTGAAACACCAACACCTGCAAACAGTCCGCCAACCAACCTTCTTACTTTGCGCGCATTTTTAGAAAAGGAGTCCATGCGTTTATCGGCTTTATTAAATCCTTTATGAAAACCTCTTGAATCTAGATTTAAGAAAGCGTTTAAAATTCCGATAGTAGTTGCCATCACCTTTCCTTTTTCTTGATACGACCGGCAAACATGCCGCGCCATTCAGTCTTTAATTCTTCAGCGTCTTTTTGCCTGTCTTCTTCATACTTTCCAGACGTGAAATAATAATAGGCCTTCCAGCTTG
>JAGLXC010000375.1 GCA_023133095.1 Gammaproteobacteria bacterium
CTTTATTTGGAAAGGACGTTGAAACCAGCAGCGAAGGCCCAAGGCTTGAAAGCCTGCAAGTCCAAACATCTACCTATGGCCGAGATATCCCTATTGTTTATGGTGGCGCTAGAATTGCAGGCAATGTTATTTGGTCAGCTGGTATTCAAGAGAAAAAACACACAACAACCACAACCCAGGGTGGTAAAGGTGGCCCAGAAGTATCAAGCACAGAGACAACTTATACATATTCTGCGTCGTTTGCCATTGGGTTATGCGAGGGCGAAATTGCTGCCATTTCAAGAATATGGGCTGATGGTAAATTACTATATGATTTTTCATCCAATGCAACAGCTGAAGCAATATTTTCTAGCACACAGCTGGCTGATGATTTAGATATATATTTAGGAACTGAAACACAAGCTGCAAATTCATTAATAGAAGCGGCTGAAGGCACTGGTAATGTTCCCGGCTTTCGAGGAATGGCATATATAGTTTTTGATACTTTCCAGCTTGAAAAATTTGGAAATAGAATTCCAAATATCTCAGTTGAAGTTGTAGAAAACGCAACCATTAATTATAAGGGGCCACTTGTAAATGGATATCCCGGAGTTGGTGAAAACTTTACTACCGTTTCTGATGATGGGTTGATTAGATATTGGGAAGGCGCTCGCACTGTTAATGAGTCTGAATATGACCATTTAGGAACAATTTATAATCTCGATGGAGATAAAGTTGGTGATGATTTAGTCACAATTGATGCTGTAGCTTCAGCCACTAGAGCTGGTTCATGGGGGCCAGTTAGAAATGTGAATATGAGGTTTGGTTTATATAGAATTTCTTCAACAATTTACACGGTTGCGGTAAATGCTGATGGATCTTTCTCAAATGTATATTTGCTTGATGGCAGGAGGTTAACCAACACAACTGGTGGTGGATATAATTATCAAATAACATCATCTGTTTATTACAATGGTGCTGTTTACGCGATGATGGGCGCGCCAGAGCTTGAAAAAAATATTATATTAAAATTCGACGCAACAACAACTTTAATAAGTGGCCAAGTTGTAACAGAGTACACCGCGACTGATAGCGTTAAAAATATATTTGCTAATAAAGATGGGGTTTATTTCGTCCAAGGCGACACGGGAACGGTTGAAATTGTAAGGCTGGATCATGATTTAACGTACATAGAAGAGTGGATTGTTCCCGCTGTAAATTGGCCTGGTCTTTATGTCAGTGGTGATTTTGCAATTCTATTAAGCAATGGTGGGGTGACATATTATATATTGACGCTGAATGACAATGGCACAAGCACAACAGTTGAAACCGGCACATTAAACACATCGACAGCCATAGACTTTAGGCCGATTAATGTTGGAACGATGCTGTTTGGTGGTTATAGATATTTAACAACTGGATTGGTTACGAATGTTCCAGTTGCTTTAAGTACAATTGTTTCAGATATTTGTTTGAAAACTGGCTTAGTTGCTGGTGATATAGATGCCAGTGCATTGACTGATACGGTCGATGGTTATGTCTCAAATAAAGAAACAACCGCAAGGGGATTGATTGAGCCGTTACAACAGGTGTATTTATTCGATGTTGTAGAAACGGATAATAAATTGGTTTTTGTTAATAGAAGTGAAGGTGATTCCATTACTGTTGATGAAAATGATTTAGGCGCATCAGAAGACGGAAAGCACAAAGATAAAATAAATCGAACACGCATTAGTGAAATGGAATTACCGCGAAAACTAAGCGTAGTCCATTTAGACCCATCGACTGATTACCAGGAAAACATAGAGACAGCAGCCAGATTAATCACTGACTCGGTTAATGTTAAAACAATCAGTGCGCCGTTGGTCATAAGCGCAACGAAAGCCGCTCAAATAGCAAATATTTTATTGGGGCGGGTATGGATAGAGCGTAACCAATACAGGGGGTTTTTGCCTTTTCAATACGTCCGGGCAAACCCTAGTGATATATTAACTGCAAGTATTGATGGCGTTACACATACAATACTTTTAACTGAGGTTAGTTATCAGATTCCAGGGATAATTCAATTTTCTGGTGTTGCTGAAGATACAGCGCAATACACATCAACCGCAACGGGTGCGTCCGGTGGTTTCCCACCACAAACGGCTGGAATTGCCGGGCCAACTAATATTGAATTATTAGATATTCCACTTCTCAGGGATCAAGATAATACAACTGGATTTTATGTTGGGGCTAATGGTTATCTTAGCGGGTGGAGTGCTGCAGTATTATATAAATCTATTGATGGCGGCGATTCATGGGGCAGCCTTTTAACGCTAACGTCTGCAACTATCATGGGAGCCACAACAGACGCATTAGCGGACTCTATCACCACGATTATTGATAACTCCAGCACAGTAAATGTGCGATTAAGTAATGGCACTCTATCGAGCTCTACAGAAGCCAATATTTTAAACGGTGTTAATGCCTGTTTGATTGGCAATGAAATATTAAACTTTATTACCGCAACGCTTGAAGCCGATGGAACTTATACATTATCTGGATTGCTTAGAGGTAGAAAAGGCACTGAGTGGGCAGCGCCAGCACATGCCGCTGGAGATCGTTTCGTATTTTTAGATGAAGCAACAATGTCCACTATTATTCAGGATTCCTCAGAAATAGGAGTCGCGAGAGATTACAAGGGTGTCACTACAGGCGGGAATTTGCAGACAACATCATCTGAATCTTTTACTAATAACGCAGTGAGACTAAAGCCATTGAGCCCTGTTCATATGGCTGGATCAAGAGATGGAAGTGATAATTTAACAATTACATGGATAAGACGAACTAGAATTAGCGGGGCATGGCGCGATTATGTTGATGTTCCTTTTGGTGAAGAGTCGGCTTCATACGAGGTTGATATTGTCAGTGGTTCGCCTGAAGTTGTGGCTAGAACAATTCCAGTAACATCAGCAACGGCATCATATACAGCTGCAGAACAAACAACAGATGGATTTACACCTGGTGATCCTGTAAACGTTAATATTTATCAACTCTCAGCCACAGTTGGCCGGGGCTATGTAGGGAAGGCGACAATATGACAACTGAACTTTTAAATTTGGATGAAATCTTAGCAAGCCAGGCATCAAAAGAAGTAACCCATAACACGGCTTTAAGACAAATAGAAGGCCGTACCATTCGAGTGATATCAAGAACCACCACAGCACAGCCTGGGAGCCCCTCTGAAGGCGATACTTACATATTGCCGACGAGTGCAACCGGTACTGATTGGGCGACTAATGACGGCAAGATAGGGCAGTTCTACGGTGGTGCATGGGTGTTTTACACGCCAATAGAAGGCATTCGGATTTGGGTTAATGATGAAGATGTGCGTGTTGTTTATGATTCATCTGCCTGGGTTGGGCCAAGAAATCCAATTCTTTCAAAATCAGTTGCACATGGATCACCAATATCTGATGTGACTTTAACGGTTGCAGAATCAGAGAATGACATTCTTGAATTCACAGGCGCATTACTTGCAAATATTAATATTTTTGTACCTGGAATAGAAAAACAATGGACTGTTTTTAATAATACATCCGGCGCATTTACATTGACCGTGAAAAATAATAGTTCGCCGGTTGATGCAGGTATTGCAGTTGGTCAGGGAACGAGGGCGATTATATACAATGATGCAAATAATGTTGTTCGTGTTACATCAGATATATAAAAATTCAATAAAAAAGGGCCTTATAGATGTCAACAACTGAGGAGCGCTTAGCAGTGTTAGAGTCTGTCAGTCAAAGGAATGAATCAGATATAAATGCACTCTTTACAGAGTTAAGAAAACACGCTCAAGATGAAGAAGAAGGGCAAGCAAAAATCATGGAATTGATATCTGAAATACGCGAGGAACAAGGAAAACAAAAATCATTTGTCGGTGGTGTTGCCTGGTCTATTGGTGCTGTTGGTGTTGCAGTGATTGCGGGTATTCAAGCGGCTTGGAAATATTTTTCAACTTAAATAGGGATAATTATGACCCTTGAAATAGTCCGTTTTGCCAATCATGAAGCGCTGGGGTGCCCTGGTCGGCTTTATCAAGATGGTAAGTTCATTGCCTATACCATGGAACAACCATGGGCTTCACACGAAACGTCCAGGGGCGGCAAACCATATAAATCATGTGTGCCAGAAGGCATTTATTCCCTGGTCGACTATGAATCGACCAAATACGGCAACTGCAAGATCCTGGTTAATCCAAACCTTGATGTTGTGGCAATTTCACAAGATCGAATGACCCACGAACAACGGTTCAAGTGCCTATTATTTCACCGTGGCAATTACCATACCAATTTCAAAGGCTGTATTGGTGCTGGCGAGAATTACCAACTCATTATTGACGCCATGGGCATCACTTCAACCAAACGTATTTGCAAAGAAGTTAATGAACTCATCAAAGACGAAGATCAAATAATCATAAGGTGGTTGATATGAGATTTATCAAGTATCGCGGCGGGTACAAATACCAGCTTGCCGAAGACTTTTTTTGTGAAACCTACTTTATTGGCAAACGCATTGAAACAACATTTATTGTTCTGACGACTGACGGCAGTTTGATTATTCGTAATGGCTATGCGTGGGATGGCCCAAGCGGGCCGACTATCGATACCCCAAACTTCATGCGCGGTTCACTGGTTCATGACGTGCTTTATCAGCTGATGAGGAATGGTCACCTTGAACAGTCAAAACGAAAACTGGCCGACAAGGCTATGAAACAGATTTGTCTTGAAGATGGAATGAGTCGGCTCAGGGCTCAGTGGGTCTATCTTGGGGTTCGACTTGGCGGTGAAAGTGCGGCGTCAAGATCAAGCGTTAAGAAGGTATTTACCGCACCAAAACCACCCAAGCCGTGACCGGTTCGAAATCAATATTTGATTAATAGCAAATTTGGTATGCGTTCATACTTTTATTCCTGCCTTAATATAATCATAATCACCTATCCACTTACAGAGTCTTTTTAGCAACGCTGTTGGTGTGATCTCACCACGCATGACGCCGTTATACCGCCAATCGAATACCCTCGCCTTACATGTAGCAAATAGCGCCACATGATGCTTTATCTTGCTTAACGGGAACTCAACCGTGATCTTCACTATTGGCTTTTGTCTGCTCATTTTTAGTGGTCCTTTAAACTTTGTAACAGCATGTTTTATATTGAATTTTAAAAATTAAGTCGAAACGAATGAGGCCTATACCTTGTTAGATGCCGCTTGATATCTCACCGAGCCTAGCTATACAGTGATCAGCCATTTCAATTATCGAGGCGTCGTCAGTCATATTTGCTATGGCAACAAGAGTGCTGTTTACTTCTTCAATTATTTCATCATCAGTTTCAGTGCCTACGCTTATTCCCATAGATTTCAAATTGTTGACCACCGCGCCTTCACTCGCGGCTATTTTTTCTTTTTCTAAATCGTCTACCAAGCTCATATCTTTACTCCGTATCGCATCTAACAAATCATTCAAGTGGAGCGGCCTAACCACTCCCTGTTTCCTGCAAGCGCATAGTGCGCCCACTTAATTCAAGCGTTAAGCCGCACCACCATCGGCAGCGCGGCCAGGTTGTTATGGCCTATTGTTCAATTGCGCCATCAACAATTAGGATTTCTCCATCATCAATATCGCCGCGAGTTACCCGACTACTAAGAACTTGAATACCTTTATCGTTGAATATTTTCTCAAGGCGCTTAAAGTCTTTTTGGCTCATTGACTCGATGCCATCCATTCTCACAACATGTAGCTTATGGTTTTTGATTGTCTCAGCAGCCAAGGCACCACACACAAGCATTTGCTCTGAGTGCCCACACTGCGCGAGCTGTGAGCCGTTGAATAGGATTGCGCCGTCTTCCACCGACAATCCATCTAGCGGCCATATTGCGGCACCCAAAGCGTTTTTCTTCGCATCATCAAGCCCTTTAACTTCATCGTTTTTGTCGTGCCACTCATCACGCAGCTTTATTAGCGCTTGATTCTCTTTGTTCCACGAATCCCATTGATCGGCTTTTGTGTTTGAATTATTGCCGTCTTGGATTTCTTGCTGAATATCAGCGGTTTCAATAGCTGGTGCCATTACCTCAAGGTCAGACTTGATTTTATCAACTTCAAGTGACTGGCTGGCCTCTGTGGACATGGCCTTATCTAGAGCTGTTTGCGCGGCTTTAAGTTCATTTCCTTTTTGAATCGAAAGTTCTCGCAGTCTAGCTAGATTTTGCTCGGCAAAGGATAGGTCAGCATCTGCCTTTACCCGCTCAGCATTCGACTCTGACGCTTCGTTTTGCCGTTTGATTAATTCATCCAAGTCAACTCTTTCTGTCTTTTCCGGCTCTGCGCCAAGAGCTTTAGCTGCTCGCTCACCGTCACGCTTCAAATCTAGCCGTTCAGCTGCTGCAATATCGCGTTCAGCATCCAACTTATCGAGGTCTACACCATCGGGGAGCTTTACGGCCTTAAGTAGCGCCTGCGCTTGTTCCTTCGGTTTCATATCCATGATCCGGTGCGGGTTGTCACCAAGATCACAGAACCAGCTCGCAAACTCTTTTGCGGATACAGTATCGCCTTCACTTGTTTGAATGGTGATTGGTGAAGTTTTGGCAGTAAGTTGCCGAGTAACAAATGCCTTCGTATTGCCATCACCTAGAGTGATTTTAATCGAGCCCTTTTTTTCTCCATGGGTAACGGGATCACCAACCACCTTAAGTGACTCCCAAAGCAGAGATATGGCGGTAGTCTTGCCTTGCCCGGCCTCGCCAGCAACGGCCATATTTTTACCGTCAACATCCAGTAGAAG
>JAGLXC010000376.1 GCA_023133095.1 Gammaproteobacteria bacterium
GAAAACCTATATAGACCAAATATCACCGATGTTTACGCAAAAAACATCAGCTATTTTGAAAGCAAGGTCTAATGATGGGATTCTTTTCCCACTCTCTAGCATACACATGTGCGATTTTGAAATCCCAATCTTCTTTGCAAACTCGCCCTGCTGCCAGCTATAATGAATCCTGAATTCTTTTAGATTACTTTTCATCACCACGCTCCAAACCAAATGCCAGTGCCATGAACCCATGCAACAGGAAAGAACAGCGCCCCTGCTATCAAGAATCCCCATGCTGCCGTTTTAAAGCATACAATTATATGCGTAAACCAAGCTGCTATAATCCATACAAATAAAACCAATCCAACAATTTCAGCATTACCTTTTTGATATTTCATCACATTCCCCCTATTTATTAGATTCTTCGTTCATCTTTTCAAGAAACTTGTTAGCTGCATCCACCACGTTAGGAGGTAGCTTTTCAATGTTCTCGATATTGGTTACATACGAGCCACCGATGATGTATTTCATTTGATCAGTGCTAGGCACAGCAACAATAATTACAGCAGCTAATGGAATAAGAAACTTTGCCGAATTTAAGCATTTTGATAGATAAGCTTTAAAAAACTCCTCTGACGTTTCAATGGCAACAGGAATAGCCGCGACTGCCAAGCAAGCAAAACAAATTAATATAACTACCGGAACCACCTTAATGCCTGGGATTACAGTAAATATCAAATACAATTCAAATACACTCATTTCTTCTCTCCTACGTTAGATTCGTTATAAAGTTCTACAGCTTCAATAATTACTTCAAGCTTGAAAACTTTAGCCAGGTGGCTGATTACTGATACAGCCATGCTCTTTGTTAGCCAGTCATTACTGTCAAATATACTAACTTCAAGCTCACCATCTGAGTCAATATCTCTTGCAAGAAACATATCTTCTCTTGTTCCTGTTTTCACTCTATCCCCTCCAGTGTTTTAACTAGCCATGCTTTGAATTCAGGTAGAGGCGCGTCAAGTACGCAGTCTTCGCAATCAATTTCAGCACACTTCAGCCTATTCCCTTCATGAACACACATAGCATTCTGAATTCTCAGCACTACAGACATATCATTTAGCTTTAGTCTTTCTGGTATTTCTTTGCTCATTCCATTTCCTCCCATTCGCCATCAACATACTGCTCTTTAGTGAAAGCATTTGAAAAAGCAGGCATAGCTTTTAGCTCATCCTGAATAAATAGCAATAAATTTGCCATGTTGTCAGTAGCTCTCTCAAGCTCATCAGCCGTGCGATAGCTAAAACTAATCGTATCTAAGCTTTGCTCTAGAGCTGGTGCAATCGTTAGTATATATTTCATCATCATTCTCCAATGGCGGCTATAAATTTATCTCGCGCCTGCGATTCAAACTTTGCCTGACACGATCTCCCTTCTATATCCGCAGAATCAAGATTGATACATATAAGCTCGGTAATTAATATACGCTGCTTGTCTGAAAGCGGATGGCCTCCGCGCTTCATTGTTTCAACTATCTGATCTACAGATTTCATGTAATCCATATCATTCTCCTTATTGCTGCCATCCTTGG
>JAGLXC010000377.1 GCA_023133095.1 Gammaproteobacteria bacterium
GCACGCGCATCATTACCGCCCATTCTTTTAGGGATAATATGATCTACGACGGTAGCAACCTCAGAATGACACATGCAGCAGATTGGATCTGTTGACAGTACCGCAGCCCTCAACCTCTGCCACCGCCTACCATACCCCCTCTTAGCAGCACTTCCTCTGCGCCTATCGAATGCTGCATTGCGCCGCTTACGTTCTACACTACCAACGTGTTTATGCTTCTCACAAAATCTTGACCTAGACAAGCCTGGACACCCAGCCTTTGCGCATGGGTTTGGCGGTTTGAGTGGCATTTACGCCCTAACCAGTTTGATCCCAAGAATCCCCCACACGGACATATTAATAACCGAAACTTCAGCCGAAAGCTTCACGTCCGCTTTGGGTGGGATATAAAGCGGGAAGATCGCATCATGATGAAACGTTGAGCTTCCATCTGATTGGATCTCTACGCCACCAGCAACTCTCCGCCACGCCCCACCATGGTTTCTTGTCCTTAAGGAAATACTTGCGTTTCCTGCTGCCGCTGTTCTAGCCAAGCCAATTGAAACGGCCTTAAATATGCCTATATATTCTGCTGGGATAGTAGTGCATGCTGTTGACGATTGCTCATTACTAAGCAGTATCTCACTGTACACACTAGCCGGTGTTCCTGTTTTGCTTGCTCTGACGACACCCTTAAGCCCCGTATCGTCAAAGTTGACCATCGTAAGAATCCGAGACCAAACACCTATGGTAAAAGGTGAAGATGGACCACCTGTCTGTACCAAAATATGAACCGGCGTGGTTCCGGCTAACTCAGCAAACCCTCGCATTGGCTTGAAATTTACATCTAGACCTTCAACAGTAATTATCTGTGTGTCATCCACAGAACTACTTACAATCTCGACAGTTTCCCCAGTATCAACCGGCTGCGTCCATTCCCCGCCAACTGACCATATATCAGCCTCGGCTCCTGGATCTACGTCTTTATTATAGCCGAAATCGTAGGAAAACACCTCTGTTGGGAGTTTGTCGTATTCAATCCCAAGATATGCAGCATGAAACGGACCACTTGGTTCCGCGCCTAGTCTATGTTCCATTGTACCCTCATCTGTTTCCACGCTAGGCACCCCGTCCTTCACGACGGGGTAGTTGTCAACTGGGGCTTTCAGCTACAGATATCCGCCCTGATATACTTAGTTCAGGCCGCCCCCCCTTCGCTTCTTTTCTGCCACTACTTTTTTACGCTTTCGCAGCCGGATTTGCCAAGGTAGCTCAGGCTCAACCAAGCACAAGCCGCCGCCATCGCAAACGAGGTGGTCCATAGTCACCAGCCGAAGCAGATCATCGGAGCTTATCCAAGGGGCGGAATGACCATTAGCATAGACCACCATCTGAGGGTCAATTGTGCAACTGCCGCCTTGCTTCGCAATCCAAGACAATGCTTTCCTTGCGCTCTCATCCACTCTATACTCTCCACGTCAAAAGTCTTCAAAACAGGTTTAACGCCGATCTACGATCCTCTCTTTGGCGCAGCGTTGGCACCGCTTGTACTGGAACGTATGCCCGTATGTTTTTTGAAGCCATTCCCAACGATGAAACCCCACGAAGCACAAAAACGACCGCTTTGTTGAATCGCCAGCTGGGGATTCATCGTTGAAGAGATCCAAAATATCCTCTGCCAAGTGATCAATGAACGCCTCATTAGGCGGGATATTCCAATCAATCAAGCTCCCGCGAATCAGCGCGGGAATCCTCTCTTCAGCCTTTTTCCTCATATCACGCCCCATTCTTGCAACGCTTCCTCCACCTTGTCCAGCGAATCGGCCACAGTATAGCGGTGCCCAATAGCAATCATAGAATCACGCCACTTTTTTTGTTTTTCAGATAGTTTTTTTATTCTGCCGGGGGCTTTCAACTCAATATACCCAACCATCCCAGGATTCCACTGAATTTCAAGATCCGCAACCCCAGCCCTAACCCCCATTCGTTGGAGATTCGCGCCTCTAGCAACTGACATACGACCGCCATTGGGCACGTGATGGAATAGCAGCAATCCCTGCCTCTCATACATTTTCAGGAGAGCCACCACAGACCGTTGTAAAGCGTCTTCTGGTCTAGCCATGCCGCTTAACACCCATGGCTTGCCGATAGATATCATCTGGGCATGTGAGGGGAATATTCCAATCCGACCGCGCCTTAGCTTCTATCTGCTCCAGGAAATGCGCAAATTCTCGCTTACTTAATTGACTGCTACCCCTGCGTATCTGTATTGATCCCCCAGGCACGTCTAAAATTTCAATCTCAATAAACAGGCTCTTTAGGTATTGCTTCCACGCCTCTGGAGACCAACATCCACGCCCACTCTTAGACACATAGACAGCGATCTCTTTTACCCACATATGGAAAAGTCGATTTTGCGCCGCGCTACGGTTGATTTTCTTCGGCTTGATCTCTACAGTGCAGCCGCCGCTAAGGCTCAATCCACCCTCAGCATTGATCGATTTTTTGACCACCTTCCACCAATTGATTAGTTCTGCACGGTTATGCACATTCCATCTGATTGGTTCTGCACTACTCATCCTGCTACACCTTCAACCAAAAAACTACCGTTCAACTAACCACACTTGGAGTAGCCACACTCCAGACAGGTATCACAACCATCCAGGCGCACCATGGAGAGTTGGCTACACTTATGGCAGGACGTCGAACCCATCAAACCGGCTTCAGCGGCCTGTTCACGCTTGACCTTTAGCTCTTCGGTAACTTCTGGGGCTTTGATCATGCCGATTTTGGTAAGGTGCATTTCGATACACTCACCAATTTCAGCTACCAGGGAAGGCATATATTTACCGCCCGGTTTATAGTAGCCACCGCGAGGATCAAACACAGCATGCAACTCTTCTACCAAAAAACTGACATCGCCACCACTGCGAAACACCGCCGAGATCACCCGTGTCAGGGCGACGATCCAGGCGAAGTTTTCCATATTTTTAGAGTTTATGAAGATCTCGAACGGCTGATATCGCTCATACTTAGTCCCAGAATTGACTACGATATCATTGATAGTTATGTAGAGAGCATGGTCCGATAGCGGGGTTTTCACCTTATAGGTGGAGCCATGCAACTCTTCCGGTCGAGTCAGAAGAGGGCGCATATGCACGACTTTGGACTCCTTATCTTCTGCGCTGGTTTTTGAAGCGGCTATCTCTTTGCTCTCCCCTTCTGGGGAGATGACCTCATAACCGACGATTTTATTCTCAATTTTAACGGACATTGATTGTCATGCCCCACAATATTGGTATTGACGTAGTTAGACTCGGAATCCCGGACATCGACTCACAGCTTTCCATAGTAGCCCTCTTTTAGAGCGTCGTATAGATTGGCAGCGGTATGCTCTTCGCCGTCATAAATCACGGTCTCGTTGCCCTGCATTTCTACTGTCGAACCATCGTCCAGAGCGAAGCGATAGGTGGTCTTCTCCAAATCTTTATCCTGCACCAAAACACCTTGAAACACCTCTGGATTGAAACGAAAAGTGGTGCAACCCTTCAAGCCTTTTTCATGAGCATATAGATAGATCTTTTTAAACTTATCATAAGGATAATCCTGCGGCACATTGATTGTCTTCGAGATCGATGAATCGATCCATTTTTGTGCAGCGGCTTGGATATCGATATGTTTTGTCGGTGAGATGGAGTTAGCATCTACAAAATAGCTAGGTAGATGGTTAGCTTCGTCATCGCTGTCAGGGTCGGCATCGGGGTTGACCAAATCGCGATAAGTCAGTAACTCATAGGAGAGTACGTCTACCTTCTCTTTGCTCTTTTTCCCCTCCTGGATCACATTGCGGCTATACTTATGTGCAAAGCTCGGTTCAATACCGGCGGAGGCGTTATTTGCCAGGGAGAGAGATATCGTGCCGGTAGGAGCTATGGAGGTGTGATGGGTAAAACGCGCCCCCTTTTCTGCAATGGCTTCGCGGAGAGGTTCTGGAAACTGTTCAAAATAACGACCATAACGCGCTATCAAAACCCGACCGGGCAGACTATCCCCCAGCTTATGACCATCTTCAGCTAGGCGCGGCTGCTTGGTCAACATAGCCTTATCAATGGTGAACATCTCATCCATAATTGGAGCGACACCCTTCTCTTCACCCAGCTTGATCCCGACGCGCCAACCAATAATTGCTATCTTACGTGATATTTCTTCGGTTAAGGCCACTGAACTCTTATCACCGTAGGTCATACCGAGCATGGTGATAGCAGATCCCAACCCAAGAAAGCCCATTCCATGGCGTCGTTTATGTAATATTTCACTAGCTTGTTCACCCCAGGGCAAACCGTGAGTAGCAATAGCATTGTCCAGCATTCGAGTGAAGGTCTTCACAATATCTGAGAAGGTATTCCAATCAAACTCCGCTTTGGAGGTGAATGGGTTCTTGACAAAGCGCGTTAGATTGATTGACCCCAATAGACAAGATCCATGGGGAGGTAGAGGTTGCTCACCACAGGGGTTTGTTGCACGAATGTTTTCGCAAAACCAATTATTGTTCATGCGATTGACTTTATCTATGAGGATAAACCCAGGCTCGGCAAAGTCATAGGTGGATGTCATGATATCATCCCAAAGCCGCCGCGCACGAATGCGATGATAGACACGGCAAGCGACATTATTATCCGCGTCCAGACGCTGACCGTTAGTGATCGGCCAGGGACAATATACAATTTCGGTTGCAGGATTATCTAGCTCTAAGGGGCTAGCCGGGAATACTAACAGCCAATCGGAGTCCTCTTTTACCGCTTCGATAAAGTCGTCGCTGATCAGGCAGGAGAGATTAAACTGACGTAGGCGACCATCTTCGCGTTTAGAACGGATAAAATCGACGATGTCTGGGTGAGAGATATCAAAGGTGGCCATTTGTGCGCCGCGCCGATCTCCCGCCGAAGAGATAGTTTTGCACATGGCGTCAAAGACATCCATAAAGGAGAGCGGCCCAGAGGTGTTAGCACCAGCCCCAGCGACAAACGCCCCTCGTGGACGCAACGAGGAAAAATCATAACCGATTCCGCAACCAGCCTTGAGAGTCATACCAGACTCGTACAGTGAACTTAAAATGCCACCCATAGAATCATGGATCTGTCCAGAGACGGTGCAATTGATAGTGCTGGAAGTTGGTTTGTACTCTTTGGCTCCAGCATTGGAGACAATACGACCAGCAGGAATTGCCCCATTTTGTAATGCCCAAAGAAAATGTTGAAACCAATAGTCACGTTTACTAGGATTCTCCACTTCAGCCAGGGCATGAGCTATGCGTATATAGGTATGTTCAAGAGTGACATCGATAGCTTTACCATCTTTGTCTTTGAGTCGGTATTTTTTGTCCCATATATCCCAAGAGGCTGGTTGCATTATGGCTCCTATAATTGCAAATACTCACATTTAAATCATACACATGCACAAGAAACCCCATTTATTGCACATGTGCTTATCTCATCCACAAGAAACCCCATTTATTACACATGTGCTTATCTCATCTCTAGGGCTTGCCTGTAAAGCTCAAGCAGAGCCTCCTGTTCATCGACTTCGCTCTGATCCATCTTACGAACCCGGATGACCTGCCTCATAACCTTGGAATTTAACCCCGCCCCAACAGCTTCTTTATAAATATCACGAATATCGCTACCCAGATCGGACTTTTCTTCCTCTAGTCGCTCAATGCGTTCAACAAACCTCTGTAGAGCTGCGCTGTTTTTAATCATCTGAACCTGTTGGTTGCCTTGTTCCATCGTCTTACCCATGCCTAGATTTTCCTGAAAACACATATGACCTGCCGTACCAGTCAGTCCTGCTAAGTATGCTTCTAATTGACACCGGCATCCCACGCTCTTCAGCCGCTACCATACGCTTGGCCAGCCCTTTCAACTGCATCGTGCTGATAGACAGCCTAAGCCGGTCAGCCTCGTCTGTTATCTGCCTCATCAGGGTAGCTTTTCGCTCATCAGGCGTTTTAGATCTGGGGCCGGGTTGCTCTCCTGCATCAACCAAAGCGGTTGCGTCTTCCCACGTAAGATAGGTCTGGTTTCTAACCGACTGGGTAATAATACGAATGATTTTTTTTCTTTTGATTTTATCCTCTGGGGACAACTCGGTGATCATGACTTTTCCTTGTCTTTTAAGCTAACTTTTGCGATATCTGATCTAAAAACACGCTCCGCACAATAATAGATCCTAACCCCTTGTTTTTTATAAACCTACCAATAGCTATATTGTCCTTGTATTCATCCAAAAAACTGTCCTCTAATTTAGTGCGCTCATCTACCGACAGACCAGCAAGATAGGCCGTTACTCTCTGTTTCTGCACCTGCTCGGCGTCTTTTTCGCGCTGTTTAACTGCGGCTTCTGCCACTGTTTTCTCTGCTACCAATCGCTCGCGTTCAGCGTTCTGCTTGATTTCCTGCGCCTTTACTGAGGAGAAAACACCTTCTCGGATACGCTTAAACAAAATCCGCGCATATCCAACGGGGTTTTTGATAGTTGGCAAGCGCGGTTCCATCTCTGCGATTGCCTCCTGCACCGCTGCAGGAGGCAGATCTTTGGCGAGGTTTAGGATTGCTGCTTTGTGGCTGCGCAGGGCTTCAGGGAGCTGAAGGCCGACAGCGGTAGGCGTTTCTGCTGGATCTGCTACGGGGACATCTTCAGCCCGTGGCCGATAAGCCGGTGCCTCTGGGGCAATATTTTTTGCCATAAGCCTCATCAGCGCTTCTTTCGCCGAGGTTATTTCTGCTTCCTCCGTTCTTACCTCCCCCCCCTGCTCTGCTGCTGCGTTTTTTATTCCAGTAGCGCATTCAAAAAGCGCGGTTATCTCGCCCAGCTCTGCCTTAGTTGGGGTTTTTGATCCGGCAAGCTCGGTGCTGGTGGGATCTGCCTTTAAAGGCGCAGCCGAAGAAACAACAACGGCTGGTGCCTTCTCACTCACTGGTGCTGCTAGATAACCCTGGGAGCCGCGTGCGGCCTGTTTGTTCTTTTCTTTTTTCTGTTCTTTTTGTTGTTCTTTTTGTTGTTCTCTTTTCTGTTCTCTTTTCTGTTCTATATGGGACTGGGCGTCTGACGCTAACTCGGACTGGGCGTCTGACGCTAACTCGGACTGGGCGTCTGACGCT
>JAGLXC010000378.1 GCA_023133095.1 Gammaproteobacteria bacterium
GGGGCTACTCTGCTGAAGGATCATGTGTTATAAAAAAATCAGCTCAAAAAATTATGCGCGTCCCTCAACCCACTTTAGTTCTCAGAGAAATAAAACACTACTTAATAGATAACAAGCCATTTATTCCAACAAAAAAAACAAAAGGCTTAAACCCAGAATCTCGTAAATTAAATGCGTTTAAAAACACGATTCGAACTATTTTTGATGAAAAATTGTTGTTTGCTTATATATGGCAAGATGATGCGGCAAACAAGAAAAGTATTTTTGCCTGCTTACATAATCAAATCTCCACAAAAGAACAGCAGAAACTGATTTCGCAATTGAAAATGGCAATCGTTGCAAATAATTTACTTCTCTGCACATCATCAGCATTAGTAATAAACCTAAACGACTTAGATTCTTTACTACCAACATCAAACACTGAAACAAAGATTAACAGCAAAAATATAGTCAAAATTTTAACTGGTAAAAAATTAGGGTTTATTGGTAATGGCAAACTTTTATCTTCAAAAATAAAGCAGTTACGAACCTCTCTAAATAGTTGAGGCAAAAAACATGAATCAATTTGAAACGAATAAAATAAGCTACACAAACACTCAACATTTATGGTTTTGTATATTTCTCTTTGTAATCATTTCCGCTCTGGTTGACTGGTTTGATCCCCGTCTAATTAGCATAGGAAGGTTCAGCGCAGACTCTGGAATTTTGCTAGCCCCGATTACTTTTTTATTGGGATCCATTTTAACCGAGGTATATGGATTCGTCTATGCACGTAAAGCTATTTACTACAGCTTACTATTTAATCTAATTTTCATAGCCTATGGTCAGCTAATTATCCATTTGCCTGGACCCAACTCTTACAGCTTTAATCCGATCTTTGATAAGCTCTTTGCCTTTAATATACGAATAATTATTGCCTCAGTCTTAACCTATTTTGTTTCAGAAATACTAAATGCATATCTAACCTCACGCCTAAAAGTATTATTTAACAATCGCCATTTGCTATTACGCTTTTTTATTGCCGCGATCATTGCAGTTGGTGTGGATAGCTTTATGTTTAGCATCATAGCCTTTTACAAAATCGTCCCTAATCAACAACTATTACAAATTATTTTTCTGGCATGGATTGTGATGGGAACCATTAATATATTGGGTTTACCTATTGCGGCATTAGTTTCTAAAAAATTAAAACAAAACCTAATACCGTAGTTAGGGGACGCTCTTAAATAGGGGACACTCTTAAGCATTGCATTTAAAGTATGCCCCCTATTTAAGAGCGTCCCCCAAACACGATGCTACACAACTACGGATCTAAATGCTCAACAATAAGTTGCAAACGTTTAATGCCACGATATTCATTAACATCTAAGCGATAGACTGCATTTAGATTATCGCATCTTTCATTGGGCCAGCTATCTAAATCTACATTAAAGGCTATGGCATCGATCAGTTGATTGCTACCATCTAAGGCCAAAGTTAATTTTAGATGTTTGTTAGCAACCAGGCGTTGATCTTTGATATTAAATCTACCGCTAAACATTGGCTCAGGAAATCCCTGCCCCCAGGGGCCGGCATTACGTAGCATGGCAGCGGACTCTAATGTCAATTCTGCAGCAGTTAGCTCGCCATCAATATAGATTCTGCCCGCCAAGTCATCTTGATCTAGATATTTGCCAACCTCTTTAGTAAAGGCGTCACAAAAATCCTGATAGCCATTGAGATTTATGGTCAAACCCGCAGCCATTGCATGGCCACCAAATTTACTTATCAAATCTGGATTTTGAGCCGCAATAGTATCCAACACATCTCTAATATGAAGGCCAGATACTGAGCGCGCCGACCCTTTTAACTCGTTAGCGTCAACTTTAGCAAAAGCAATCACAGGGCGATGAACTCGATCTTTAACTCGTGACGCCAAAATACCAACAACTCCTTGGTGCCAATTTGCATCATACAAACATAATCCCAATGGCAACTCTTTATCTAATTGCAACCTAGATAGCTCGCGCCAGGCCTGCTGCTGCATATCCGCCTCAATAACCCGACGCTCATTATTTAAATTATTAAGCTCAAACGCTTTTTGTAATGCTGCTGCCTCAGCATCGGCTAACAAACATGCAATCCCAAGCGACATATCATCTAACCTGCCAGCTGCATTCAAACGCGGCCCTACGGCAAAGCCTAAGTCATTCGCAGTTAATTGCTCTTCATTGCGCTTTGCAACTTTTAGTAATGCTTTGATCCCAGCACAACATTTTCCTGCACGAATACGCCGCAAACCTTGCGCCACCAAAATACGATTATTATGATCAAGTTTTACTATATCAGCGACGGTGCCTAATGCTACAAGGTCTAAGAGACCAGCCATATTGGGTTCGACAATATTTTGCTCAGCAAACCAATTCTGTTCTCGCAAAAATTTACGCAATGCCAGCATGACATAAAAAACCACTCCAACGCCGGCCAAATTTTTGCTTTCAAACTGATCACCAGGCTGATTTGGATTCACAATTGCATCGGCTTCTGGCAGGCTAGCACCAGCTATGTGGTGGTCAGTGACAACTACTTTTATGCCTAACTGTTTGGCAACAGCGACGCCAGCATGACTTGAGATTCCATTATCAACCGTAACAATTAAATCAGGCTTGTAACCTGCTGCCACTTGAACAATTTCTGGGGTTAAACCATAGCCATAGGTAAAACGATTCGGAACCAAATAGACAACCTGTTTTGCTCCAAACGCCTGCAAAGCCCTAACAGCCAGCGCTGTACTGGTTGCACCATCGGCATCATAATCCCCTAGAATTAAAAATTTCTTCTGCTCCTTAAGAACTTGCCACAAGCAATCTACTGCCTGCTTTATACCTGATAGCTTCTCAAAAGATGGCAAACTAGCTAAATCATGATTAATTTCATTATTATTACAAATCCCACGATTTTGATAGATACGAGTTAAGAGTGGCGACAAATCATCTGAGCTGAGATTACTATTTGGTACTGGCTGACGAACTACTATCTTTTGCATAATAGTAAACAGTATAACGAGAAGCTTGCCAGGCAACAAGAAATCACCTTATTAATGGGCATAAAAGGGAGCTCATATATTAACCCATTATAACAATCAAGCATAAAAAAGTTGTTTAGAGCATCTAGTGCATCGATGGGTTTAACGAATATTTATCTGGCTTAAATATTAAATTGAGCGCTTAAGGCTAAATTTCTTGCCACAAAAAGCCAAACCAATTTGGATGATTTTAGTTGCCCCTAACTTTTGTGCTTCAGTCAGATAATTTTGAGTGGCTATTTGCTCTAAGGCTTCAGCAGCTGTTTTAGCTAATAGTTTGTCTAGCTTTTTTTCACTAACTTTAGATTTTGGTTTTTCTACCCGTTTTAGCTCAAAAATTATGGTTGGTTTAGTTAAATCTTGAGAAAAAATCAAATAGTCATATCTACCATAACCACTTTCGCGGTTAGAGGTTATTTGATAATCTTTATTGTTATAAAGGCTAGCAGTTAATCCAATTAATAGACCATGAAAAAAAGCTTCTGGGTCGTTGCTAAGATCATGATAACTGGCAGTTTGTTTCATGAAAAGAGCTAAGTGCTCAGTGAATTTGTCAATCTCTCCAGCCAGTAGGGTGCTTAATATTTCGTTATAAAGTTCATCATCTTGTTCATCTGTTAACCAATTTTCAATGGTTGAACGATATACCGTTCTCACTTCATGATTGGGAATATTCAAAGTACACACTAACTTATCGTTAATTATGTTCTGA
>JAGLXC010000379.1 GCA_023133095.1 Gammaproteobacteria bacterium
ATACCACTAATTTATCTTTAAGCACCATCTTAAGGGTTGGGCTTTTTGTAAATGCTGCTTCATAGCTCTTCCAACCAGCAGGAGTAAAATATATCTGACTCTTTTGCAAAGCCTCTTTATAATTTGAAAAGTTATAAGAAAAAATTGTAGCTGCCGCTTCATTGGCCCAAACACCTAGCTCCGTATTTGACATGTTGGGAATAGCCAAAGCTGACTTTGGTTGAGTAGTAGATTTTGCGGCGATCTTTTCTCCAGTTTTAATTCCAAATATATAGACGGCTAATATTACAATAGCACATGTTATTATTATCAACCATTTCCGCATAGTTTACCCCTTGGTGACATTATCTAGTTTTTGTAAAGTTACAAGCAATGGCTCAATCTCAGCCAGAGGCCAAGAATTTGGACCATCACTTAAGGCCTTATCTGGATCAGGGTGAGTTTCCATAAAAATTCCAGCAATGCCAGCTGCTACTGCCGCTCGCGCCAAAACCGGAATATACTCTCGCTGACCGCCAGTTGCGGTGCCCTGACCGCCTGGTAATTGCACCGAATGAGTTGCATCAAACACAACTGGACAATCGGTATCACGCATAGCAGCCAATGAACGCATATCAACTATTAAATTATTATAGCCAAACGAGACGCCGCGCTCGCAAACCATAAGACTATTATTTCCAACAGCTCGCATCTTAGCTACCACATTCTTCATATCCCATGGCGCTAAAAATTGCCCCTTTTTAATATTCACAGGTTTGCCGCATTTGGCTACCCTTTGCATAAAATCGGTCTGGCGACATAAAAATGCCGGGGTTTGCAGCACATCCACGACATCTGCAACCTCATCAAGAGGTGTACTCTCATGCACATCAGTTAAAATTGGCACTCCTACTTCGCGCTTTACTAACTCTAAAATCCTGAGTCCCTCGCTAAAACCTAAGCCCCGAAAACTCTCAGCAGAGGTTCGGTTTGCTTTGTCAAAGGATGACTTATAGATAAAATTGATTCCCAGCCTTGAGGTTACCTCTTTAAGATAGATCGCTGTTTCTACAGTAATTTTTTCACTTTCAATAACGCAAGGACCCGCAATTAAAAATAGCGGCAGCTTAAGATCAATATCAAAATTAACTAACTTCATAATGGAGGCTATTCTAAACTAATCAGCAGCTCTTCTCAATTTAATAAACAACATCATAATCAATGAGCCAATTGACAACAACATGCAAATCAACATGGCCCAATGAAAAGCATGTAAAAAAGCCTGTTGAGCCATAGGTTTTAGTAGTTGCGCTGTTTCAGCCGTAAAATTCGCACTAACTTTGCTTAAAGAATGAGAACCGTTAGCAATAGATATTAGCATATTATCTTTATCTGAACTTAAGCTAATATGCTGCAGCAGCAACTGATGACTTAAAAAGGCCCGGCTCACTAACCCCATAATAGTGCCGCTAACAGCCACTCCCAACATGCAGCCGCCTAAAGCAACAGTATAAAAGGCACCGCTAGCTGCCCCAATTTGGGACTCCGGCACAGCCTTTAATGCTACAACATTTGTAGCTGTAAAAATAATTGCAAACACAATTCCGCAAACAAACAGCAACATAGCTAATTCATAAAAGGGCGTCAGCATAGTTACCTGGGTGAAAATAGCCAACACTATACTCATCAGAATTAAAGAGATTAACACTGGATAATAGGCGCCTAAGTGATCTAGCATTTTACCCAGAACTGGTGATAACGCCCCAAAAGTAATAGTCATAAATAACAACAACATCCCTGCAGCCAAAGCGCTATAGCCCAGCATGTTTTGCAAATACAACACCAACACAAATAGGATAGAGCCAAACACATAGGCCAAATTAGCTCGCACTAGATTCATAGTAGTAAATTTTTTATTTAAGAAAACCTGCAGCTGAATTAATGGATGTTTAATCGTTAACTCTACCTTAATAAAAACCCCCAGCAATATTAACCCGCTAATAAAACAGCTAAAAAATGGTATAGAATCGACACCCCATACTTGCGCTTGATTTACGGCTACAATTAGAAGCATCAAGCTAATAGTAAGGAGCGTTGCACCCAGATAATCAATCTTGCCCTGTTGCAATGCTAATATATATCTGGGGCAAGCCAATAAAGTCGCGATTACCGCCAAAATACCTATTGGCAAATTAATAAAGAAGACCCAATTCCAGCTAAGATACTTGATAATAACGCCGCCAAGAGTCGGACCAACAGCCTGCGCCAAACCAATAGTCGTCGCCATAGTTCCAAGAGCCAACCCCTTTTGATTTTTGGGAAAAACAGCAAAGGTGATAACGCTAGTTAATGGAAAAACTAAGGCTGCACCGATGCCTTGAACAATTCTTGCTATTATTAGCAACCTTTCAGTAAAGGCAAAGCCAGCCATCACAGAACTTAAGGTAAAGATTATTATCCCAATTAAAAAAATTTTACGGTGACCATATAGATCACCCAGCCTGCCGCCCAGAACCATAAAAATCACCATGGTTAACATATAACCACTGATAACCCACTGTAATTGAACTAAATTTGCGCCTAAAGCATGCGCAATAGCAGGCAAGGCTAAATTAGCAATAGAAAAATCTAAATTAACCATAAACAATACAATGCCCATGGAAACCAAAATCCACCACTTCCGGTTTTGCTCGGTAATTAAATTCATAATTAAAATCTCTTAAAAAGTATTAAACAGAAATGCCACTGAGACACAGTATAACACAAATTGAATGAACGTTCAATTAACTTAACGAATTTTTATAGGGTCACTTTTTAAAGGATTGATACAAACTCTCTACCACAAAGGCAAGATAGCAGTCTTGATCCATATCAGAAAGATAAAAGGCTTCATGTACCATGCTTCCGACCATAAACATCACCATATCAACATCTACTTTACTACGCATTTCACCCTTTTGCTGCAAAAGCGTAAAAGCCTCACTTAGTTTTGCGCGATATGCTGATTTTTTACATAATGGTTCTGGCTGCTTACAGACCAAACGCTGCCAACTCACAATCCGCAAAACAGTGGGATTATCTTTAAGAAAATTAAATTTATCATTTACTGCGCGGCGTAAAAGCGCCTTTAACCCTAGCTTTACCGAACAAGGAGTTAAGCTGTAGATTTCATTATAACGCTCACTAATAGCCTGCCGCACCGCCTTCCACAAACCATCTTTGCTGTCAAAATGGTGATAAATCAAACTTTGATTAATCTTAGCCTGTTTGGCAATCTCACTGATCGAGGCTCCAGCAAAGCCCTTTTTAGCAAACAGCTTTTCAGCGGCCTTTAATACAGAAGCTCTAGTCTTGTCAGCTGAAGTTCGAGTCTGTTTAATTATCTTTTCCATTAACGTAGTATAGCATAAAAATTATTACTTGCTACAGGCTAAGGACTAAGCCCAATTCCAGAGTTTGTCTGTTCTACAGACGAACCAACTTGCTCAGACAAACAGGCAATAACCTCCTGATTTGGCTTTTCTGCATGCTGAGCATGCTGAGCATGCTCTAATGCTCTGGCTGCTATTTCTGCTCGATATCTTTCTGGAGCCTTATTAAGCATATATTGCAGAATAGCTAACCGCTCATATTGTACAGCTAAATAGTAACTATACTCACAAGGACCAACTACAAATATTGTACTATTATCAATAATGTATTGCAGCAATGGTAAATACCCCATCATGATAACGGTATTCAAGCAATCTTTGCTAGGATGCACGCCTTCTGTTACTAGTGATTGCACAAACCCAAAATTGCCGCATCTACAAGCTAACAACATACCATAATGAAGCGACTTTTCGGTTTTCCATACTAACTTTTTTGGAAGCTGTTTAAGCACGCATGCGGGAATATAATCAACATTCCATCCTGGTGTGCCATAACAATTATTGACATGTTTAAGAGCTATTGCAGGAGCACACAGATTTGTTTCACCGTAAGCGCTTATGCATTCATTCCAGTCAATGCCAAAATCATTTTTCAGGAATTGCAAGCTGTAGTTCGTTTTTAACCATTCTACTATGTGTATATATCCTGCGGCAGTGGCTGAATTTAACGTATCAATATCAGGAACAAATTTTTGTTCTTCACATAACCATTTTAACAATTCAAGGTGCCCTGCTCCTGCTGCTCTACCTAATAGCGCTGTTGGTGCAATTGGCAATCTACAATATTGTCCGGCATCTCGTCTGGCATTTTGTCTGGCAAATTCAGCAAATAGCCACTCCATTAATTCTATACTGCCAGATGCTGTGGCATTAAGAAAAAATTCAAAGTTATACTGTAATGAAAACTCTACGCCTAACTCTTTAGCTTTTCCAATTACCCATTGTAGTAACTCTAAATTGCCAGATTCTGCTGTTTCATGAAAAGCTTCAGGGAAAAAACCTCTCTCAAACCGCAATCCCCAACTAACATTTAGCCAATGAGCTAAAGAAAAACTGCCTGAAGCAAGCGAGGCAAGCAGCATATCATTGTTAGTTTTAAGCCTGATAACATCAAATAGCTTTGTATTGCCAGATCTGGCAGCGCTGGACATAAACTCACTATTTGGCGAAATATGTTGTTCTTGATATAACCATGTTACTGTATCAACATCACCATTTTCTGCAACCAAATTTAACAGTTCTTGCTTAAATACTGATGAAAAATCAGTTGATGGATAAGCAGTAAGCACCCACTTCGCTAAAGTTAAATTGCCATAGCAAAGTGCATTATACAATATATCCCTTAATTGCAAATCACCATTTATACACAAATGTTGTAGATTACTGCAATAAATCGCAGGGGAATTAATATGTTTATTAATTACTTCGCGTTGTAATTCCCTAAAAGCTCCCGGATTTCTTTTGCGCAGTTGATACAACCTTGCATAAACTTGTTTTGGGTTATGAATTGTTATTTGCTCTACAGCGACAAAAAAATCGCGCTTGAGATATCTGTGCCATAAGCCATCATTTTGCCAAAAACGATAACAGTTTCTGGTTATTTGTGCGAAATCAGCTTGATCCTCTATTGATAGATAACTTGAGATATTATCCCTAATTAATTCATGACAAAAAATCCCAACTGCTTTGCTGCCTACTGCAGGGTCGATATCCAATATGCTTGAATCAAGATCTAAATAGTTAAGATGTTCTTTAGTATATTTTGGGAATGGTTGAACTCCTTCTGGCCAGCCATAGTTACAAAAATAACTGCTCTGCTTTACAAAATATCTTATATCGGCATTTTGTAGTAATTGCATTACCCTATCTTTATTAAGCAATCTGATGTGAGTCAAAGCGCACAGAATGCTCAAAACATCTCCTTGAAACAGGCAGATGCTGTGAAAATAGTGATAATCGTATTGTGGGTTAGTCGTGGTATGTCTTATTATATGATTTAGATGTTGGATTAATTCATCATCTTTACTTCCTGAGTCTACTGATCTTATCCCATTGCTGCCATCATGAGGCATGGTACAGATTGCTTTTATACGTGCTTTGACACTGCTATCTATTGCTGAAGGTAAGTTGCTCCATTCAGTTTGCAATCTATCTGCAGCATTTATATGGCGAAAGACAATTTCATCATTTTGTAACTTTAAATCTACCCTGGGAACCAAATTATAAACATTCTCTTCTTTTCCATCTTGGCAAATTAGATTTAAATAGCATTCATGAATCCAGTGATAATTGGTAAATTGCGGGGCACCATCACCTGTACTATCGCTCATACAACTGAAATGCATGTTTCCCAGCGCTTCTTCAAAATGTGATCTTTTATCTATACTTCCAAATGTTAACTCAACTGAAAAATCTTTTGCATTATCGTGTGGAGGATAAAATATAATTTGTGTTACTGCATAATCAATAATTTTTGCGGGACGCACCTGTAACCATGGTCGTCTTATAGGTTGGCCAGTCGGTTCAATAAAAAATTCTGCTTTGGCAAATTTAGCGAAATCCATACGTACAGCACCTGCTGGTAAAGATTCATGTTTAGATAAAGCATGTAATCGACGGCAAGTCCTGCCTAATTGTATTCTACTACCTAAATTTAAGTATTTAAATATTTCTAGCCATGACCAATCGCTAAGATTATCAGAAGAAATTTCTGGTTGATCTTGGTGCTGCGGCATCTGCTTTGTTCCTTTTATTTCTTACTAAAAATTCATTTGCTTTCAATAGAAAAGCTTCTGCTGGAGCTATATAATGCGAATATTGTCTCTTTGGCTGTATTGGTATATCTTTATAACCTAGCAAATTTAATCCTATTAATGAACTGTTTGTTTTAAGTGCCTCTTCTAATTGTTTATATCTGCTTGCCGTTGTCGCTTTGTAATAAGTTTCAATGCTTTTTTCAGACAGGGTGAGAGATTCTAAATGGCAGCTTTTTATTAATGAAGTAAGAAGAAAAAATTTGTCCTCTCTTGCATCAATAGAATGTGAAGTACAGTAAGAAAATTCGCCACCAGAAGGCTCGTCCCATTCGATACAGCGGTAAACTGGACCCGTAAAACAATCATTTTTAGATATGTCTAGTTTTTTGATGGAGGTATTTGTTTTAAGCGCATTAGCTAAACAATGGAAACTTTTTGAATCTAGCTGACAATTATGCAATATCAATTCTTCTAAAGTAGTATTTTTCTTTAATGCTTCAGCAAGCTTGTATGCAAAACTTTCATATTGGGTAGCGAATAACAAATTTTGGTCGCACATTGCTCTTAGCAATTCTATTTGAGAAGCATAACTCCACCCTGAATATAGATTATAATTTTTTCCTGTATTAGCTTTGATATCTTCTAGTTTTCTAGCTATGTCTCCGAAACTCAGAATGGCTCCATT
>JAGLXC010000038.1 GCA_023133095.1 Gammaproteobacteria bacterium
TCAAAAAGTGGCTGAGTAGTTACTATCTTAATTGCTTTTAAGGTATTTTTAAGGTTCAGCTCCTAAACTTATTAGTATCGATAAAAGTTTAGGAGGCTTGTATGAAAGGTGATAAATATTATACGCAAAAACCACAGCAGACAATTAAAGTTGGGCATTACAACGGGATTGATAACTTAGGGGAGCAAAACGGACAACTGGTTGTTGAAAGTGCAGGGCGAAGTAGTTTTTTTAAGCAGCGTAGTAATGGCAGTTGGTATTGTGCGCCAGGCAAGCCAGAGTTTCTTCCAGTTCTAGATGAAAGTGATAGAGATATGCTGCAGATTTGGATAAGTGATGACACACCAGGTAGAACTAATCTTGTTGCATGGACGCAAACTAAAAATGGCGGTTATGCTACAGTTCACGAAACATTTATTGGCGGAAAAGATCAAGTTTGTATTTGGGATCAAGAGGGAGTGTTGCTTTGTGCATTTGATGCTGATAAAGGTCGAGCAATAACAGAATTGACAGATGACTCAATTGCTTGGGGCGATAGAGATGGTAATGTGCATATTCATAAGTCGCAGGTAGAGCCAGTGCCTTTATCTAAGCTTGGGCCATATCCTAGTACTCTATATCCTGTGCCTGTTTCAGCTGATTCTCCAACATCGCCATATCCTGTGACTCCAGTTGTTATAGCTCCGCCATCAGCTCCGTTAGTAGATTATGGCCTGCCTGTAGGCATTGCACCAGAACCAATAAAAATGCTTTCAGAGAAAAATTTAAAAACACGATTTCTACGTGCAGTTTGGCTGGGTGAGGTAGATTCGGTTGTTGATATTATCAAGCAAGAGGGTGAAGGTTTTGTGCAGGATGAACAATTACAAACAGAGATAGTTGCAATCGGTAATGTTGAGTTGGTTGGAGCTTTTATTGATGCTGTAAAAGGATTAAGAGGCAAAAGCATAGATGCTTTACCTCAAGTTGAACCAGTATACGAAGATTTACGTCAGTCAGCATCTGAACCGGCAGAGGAACAAGCAATTTTTATGCCTGATATGTTAAATATAGCATTATATATAGGCAGATATAATCCAAAGATTGTTGCTTTGGTTAAAGCTAATATAGCTATTGGTTCTTTCGATGGTTCCAAAGACTATCCTTTGCATTACCATGCTGCTAATGGAAATTTGATAGACCTTCAGAAAGCTATGCAATCTAATTCAGATCAGATAAGTCAAACAATAAGTTTTGGTAAAACAGATATTGGTTTCCCATTAGTTGTTGCAGCTAGAAATGGACATTTGGCAGTGGTTCAACAATTTGTAAATACCAGAGTAGGAAAATGTAAGGGCTTTGGATTATTTTCAAGTAAAGAGAAAATATTCTTTCAAAACAACAAATATGAAGTGGTGCAAGCTGCAAGCTATCATAGCAGCAGAACAAAATGGACATGTTGAGGTTGCAAGGTTTTTATTAGATAAGTTTGCTGGGTTTTTCAGTGAGAATCTAACGTTAGATGATGCTATGCATATTGCTATTTATGGAATGAGTAGTTCAAATAAGGATATGCGTGATTTGTTGTCCAAAATGTCAGGCTTAAAAAACATTTGGGATAAATTAAGTAATGTTGTTAGCGCTGCAGCAAAGAAATATAATAAATCCTACGACTTATGTTGGATTGTATTGCATCAGATATGCGGTATTAATTCAACAACACCAGCCGGTTTCGAGGAAGTATGTAAGAACTGGAATTTATGGACAGAGTATGAGCGTGCTAATACCCAGAGATTTTTTGATGCTTATAATGGATGGTTAAAACCCGCGATTTGTTCTGGCAATATGCCATTGTCAACTTATCTCTTATCTGCAATACAGGCTAAAGTTAAGATAGTGGTAGCTGGTCGTAATGTGATTACAGATGATGATTTTCATCTATCAAATGATTCATATAAGAAGGAAAGATTTGGCATTAATGTTACTGATGCATGGCAAGAATATGTTGGATCTGATATAGGTTTGGCTTGCGCTACAGGAAATAAGAATCTGGTCGAATTGTTGTTGACTCAAGTTAATCTCGATCTTGCTAGCCCAATAGTTGTTGAGCATATTAAAAAGGAGATGGGAAAAGATGGTTCTTCTGTTATTGCTTACTCTGATAACAGAGCTAACTTATATTATCAGTATGGGCGTGGGAGTGAATATCAGCTAATGTTTAAAGGCATCTCAGCATCTAAACAAGCAAATAAAATTTTCTACTGTTATCCATTATTTTTGCTGTGTTTTCATGGTTGGACCGATCTTGTGGAAGAATGGCGCGAGAGCCGTTTCCAAAATGGTAAGTTATATGTCACAGATCCATTAGGCAGAAATGCTTTAATGGCCGCTGTGTTAGGTGGACAGGTTGAAACGGCAAATTATTTGTTTTTAAAGCTTGGGTTTGACAAGAAACTTGATGCAGTTGATGTTGATGGGAATAGCGCATTATTGCTAGCAGCAAGTCGTGGCGATTCAGATATGATTAAGATGCTGCTGCAGTATAGCGCAAATTTGTTAGAGAAAAATACTCAAGGAGAAGATGCAATAACCCTAGCAATCAAGAGTGGTAATAGTGATGCAGCAATACTGTTAATAGATAAGTTAGAGCAGCGTCCATCTGTAGAGCTTAATTGGTATTTGTCAGAAGCTGTTGTAGTTGGCGATAATAAAATAGTTAGCCATTTATTGCTAAAGGTTACTGAAATAAATCAAGACCAAGGTTTTTTACGTCAAGCATTAGAGCATATCAGCGATCAAAATTGTTGTGAGGCACTTCTGAAAAAGATGAATTTGAGCTCAGGAATAGTGAGTCACGATATGCTGTTTCCTGTTGTAGCTAAAGGCTGGATGAATGTGTTTAACAAGTTAATTCCATGTGTTTCTAGACCTCATTCTGATTTTGACTCCATTGAAAACACTCAAGGCGATACCCTGTTGCATCACATTGCTAAGCATGGTGATGGTGGTGATGGTGGTGATGCGTGTCGCGCAATGGTTGATTACTTGAGACAAAACATTACCGATTCTTTTGATGCATTAAATAAAGCTAATAAAACACCATTAGAGGTGGCAAATGATACGATGCAGCCTATTTTGGGAGATCTTAATGCTTCGTGTAATTCTAGTATGCCAACAATATTTTCATGCTAAATTTTGTCATCCCATAAATCGCGCAAAAAATTGCGCCATGGTTGAATGATGATATTGTTTTCTTCACGCGGAAATGGATCCTGACTAACCAGATAATATTTTTTACATATCTGCTCTTCTGCAAGAAACTTTAGCCCTTTTAGGTGTTTTGCAGATACCTTATTAGTTGCTTTAACTTCGATAGCAATATCATCACCAATGATAAAATCAACCTCATGTCCTTGCTGGGTTCGCCAGTAGCTCAGGCTTTTATGTATGCGCCGATAGGAGAGATAGGCGCGTAGTTCCAGGGCAATAAAATGTTCAAAAGCATGGCCAAATTC
>JAGLXC010000039.1 GCA_023133095.1 Gammaproteobacteria bacterium
AGGTTGATTTAAATATCCAAGCGCTAGCCCGTCACCACCAATGTATAGTTCACCCGTGATTCCAATCGGAACTACTTGCAATTCATTGTCTAAAATATAGATCTTTGTGTTGGCAATTGGTTTGCCTATAGGGACTTTTTTATCCTGGTAAGGTATTTTACTGCAATGCCAAGAGGTAACATCAATAGAGGCCTCTGTCGGACCATAAAGATTATATAAATCTACACTTAATTTGCTGAGTACATCTTGCTGTAGTTGCCAGCTTAACTTTTCGCCGCTACAGATAATACGTTTTATGCTGCGACATTTTTCTGGATTTAGCTTGCTAATAAAGGTTTTTAGCATTGATGGAACAAAATGTAATGTGGTAACTGCTTTTTGAGAGATAATGTTTTGCAGATATTCTGGGTCTTTATGGCCATTTGGTTTGGCTATGGTAAGTTGTGCACCGCTAATTAAGGGCCAAACAAATTCCCAGGCTGAAACATCAAAGCTATAAGGGGTTTTTTGTAACACAACATCATGTCTGGTTAATTTATATTGCTGCTGCATCCAATAAATCCGATTCATTAACCCTTTATGAATATTTATCACTCCTTTAGGTTCTCCGGTTGAGCCTGAGGTGTAGATAATATAACAGGCTGAGTTTGGCTTCGGTTTTTTTACTAAATTCTGGTAATTGGTTTTTGCAATTTGGTGCCATTCTGTATCAAGGCAAAACTTTTTAGTTGAGATGTTTTGTAAATTAGGCAGCAATTTTTTGGCTGTTAATAATAGACAAGGTTTGGCATCTGTTATTATCTGTTGTATACGATGTTCTGGATAACTGGTGTCAATTGGAATATAGGCTGAGCTTGCTTTTAATATGGCGATTATACTAATGACCAATTCTAGGGAGCGATCAAGATAAATCGCAACATATGGGGCATTGTTTGTTATATATGATTGCAAATATTTGGCTAGCATATTAGATTTTTTATTTAGTTGGTTATATGTCAGCGCTTTAGAGTTAAATGTTACTGCTATTTGAGTTGGATATCTTTCTGCTTGCTCTTCAAACAGCTCGACTATGGTTTTATTATGCGGATATTTTGTTTTGGTTTGATTCCAGTTGTGAGAAATCAACTTGTATTCTGGTTTGGGGAGTATTGATATATTAGCTATAGATTGAGCAGAATTTTGTAAAACATTCTGGAGCAGGGTTTTGAAGTGAGTGATCATCCGCTCTATAGTTATGCTTTTGAATAGTTCAGTGTTGTATTCAATAGTGCAAAATAAGCCAGTGTGAATAACCTGTAAAAATAGGGTAAGATCAAACATAGCATAACCTAAATCTATCTGTTTGCTTTTAACCTTTAAACCAGTAAGTTTTAACTTTTTAACATTGGTGGGTTCAAATGTTATCATGGTTTGAAAGATTGGGTTGCTATTTCTGTCATATAGCGGTAGCAACGATTTCACAACTTTTTCAAATGGCACATCTTGATTAGCATAAGCATTGGTAGTCATTTTTTTGTTACGTTTTAATAGCTCTAAGAATGTTGGTTTACGAGATAGATCACTTCTTAAAACAATAGTGTTAGCAAAAAAACCAATCAGTTGTTCTAGTTCAGCATGTTGGCGGTTAGCGAAAGTTGTGCCTACAATAATGTCTTTTTGACCGCTATATTTGGCTAGCAAAATATTAAAGGCAGATAAAAGACAATTAAATAGAGTGGTTTTATTGGTTGCAGCTAGTTGATTAAGTTGATTTACTATGTTTTTAGATATTTTAAACTCTATTCGTTTACCTTTGTAGTTTGGGATTTTTGGTCTTGGATAATCATTGGGTAGATTTAAAGTTGAAAAGTTATTAAGTTGTTTGCGCCAGTAGTTAAGTTGCCTGTTTATTTTTGAGCCGTTTAAATGTTTGTTTTGCCAGGTGGCAAAGTCATGATATTGGACCGGTAAGGGGGTTAATTGAAGAGGTCTGTTTTTAACAGATGCATTATAGAGAGCTGTTAATTCGTGATTAAATATTCTTTCAGACCAGCCATCAGTTACTAGATGATGCATGCCAATATATAGGATATGCTGATTTTCTTCTAATTTTAATATTTTTGTTCTTATTAAATTACCGTTTATAAGATCAAAATGTTTGCATCCCTCGTTATAGAGAATATTATCAATATTATTTTTATGAGATTTTGTTAGGTCAACTATTGGCAGGATGAATTCAAAGTCTTGTATAGGGATGATTTTTTGTCTGATTTGAGACTCCTCTATGATAAATGTAGTACGTAATGCTTCATGGCGAGTGATTATTGCTAAGAATGCATTTTTTAATGAGTTATAGTTTAATTCGCCTATTATAGAGAAGGACATAGCTATGTAATAGAGGGGATCTTTAGGTTCTAATTGGGATAAAAACCAGATACGTTGTTGATTGTAAGAGG
Organism: Gammaproteobacteria bacterium; assembly: GCA_023133095.1. Classification (GTDB taxonomy): domain Bacteria; phylum Pseudomonadota; class Gammaproteobacteria; order UBA9339; family UBA9339; genus JAGLXC01. The sequence continues at coordinate 2,436 of JAGLXC010000039.1, forward strand.
CAGGATATGTGTTTGTTAATATATTAGTATTAGAGCTGATTTTTGCTGATTTGCTTGCTGGTTTTTTAGGAATTTGTGCTGCAAGTTTAGCGATGGTGCTATATTTAAATAGATCATGGGTTTTTAAGTTGCAGCCGAAAAAATTGTTAATCCTGATAACTATTTGCATAGCCAATAGTGAGTGACCGCCTATAGTAAAAAAATCATCATGGATAGAGATGTTGCCAGCTGTCAAGTCTAAAGCTTTTGCCCAAATTGTACAAAGCATCTGTTCCTCAATTGTAGATGGGGGCTGAATATTTTTGCTATGGATAGCCATGGAATTGTTTATAGCTAATAGAGCTCGCTTATCAATTTTACCATTTTGAGTGATAGGAAACTTATCAAGTTGTATATATATAGATGGTAGCATATATTCTGGCAGATACTGTTTAAGATGGTTACGTAGTTTAGTTAGGTCTATTTTTTGTTGTTTGGGGATAAGGTACGCAGCAAGATAGCTATATCCCTCTCGGTCTTTCTTGGCCAGTGTTGTAGCCTGACTGATTTGTGGGTGATTTTGTAAGTGATTAGTGATCTCATTTAATTCAATTCGAAATCCTCTGATTTTAACTTGATCATCAATACGGCCGAGATATTCAATGTTACCATCTGGCAACCATTTAGCTAAGTCACCAGTTTTGTAGAGTCTTGACTTTGGGTTTGATGAAAATGGGTTTTTAATAAAACGCTGTTTCGTAAGCTCAGGTTGATTTAAATATCCAAGCGCTAGTCCATCGCCACCAATATATAGTTCACCCGTAATACCAATCGGAACCATTTGCAATGCATTATCTAAAATATAGATTTTTGTGTTGGTAATTGGTTTACCTATGGGGACTTTTTGGTCCTGATAGTTTTTATTGCAGTGCCAATAAGTTACATCAATAGAGGCCTCTGTAGGGCCATATAGGTTGTATAGATCTATATTTAATTTTTTTAATACATCTTGCTGCGTTTGCCAACTTAACTCTTCACCGCTGCAGATAATACGTTTTATGCTGCGACACTGTTGCGGGTTTATATTGCTTATAAATGTTTTAAGCATTGATGGAACAAAATGTAAGGTGGTAATTTTTGATTGAGAGATGATATTTTGCAAATATTTTGGGTCATTATGGCCATTTGGTTTGGCGATCGTGAGTTGTGCGCCACTAATTAAGGGCCAAACAAACTCCCAGACTGAAACATCAAAGCTATAAGGGGTTTTTTGCAACACAACATCAGTTTTGGTCAATTTATATTGCTGCTGCATCCAATAAATTCGATTCATTAACCCTTTGTGAATGTTGATTACTCCTTTAGGTTCTCCAGTTGAGCCTGAAGTATAGATAATATAGCAGGGTGAAGATGGCTTTGGTTTTTTAGCTATGTTTTGGGGGCTGTTTTTTGTGATTTGGTGCCATTCTGTGTCAAGGCAAAACTTTTTAGTTGGGATGTTTTGTAGATTATGTAGTAACTTTTTGGTAGTTAATAATATGCATGGATTAGCATCTATTGTTATCTGTTGTATCCGATGTTCTGGATAGTTGGTGTCAATTGGAATATAGGCTGAGTTTGCTTTTAATATGGCGATAATACTGATGACTAATTCCAGAGAGCGTTCAAGATAGATCGCAACATGTGGGGTATTATTTGTTATATATGCTTGTAAATGTCTGGCTAAAAGATTGGCTTTTTTATTTAATTGTTGGTAGGTAAGATGTTTATTTTTAAAGGTTACAGCTATATTGTGTGGGTTATCGTTAGCTTGTTTTGCAAAAAGCTGTACTATATTTTTAGTTAATATCATAAGGATTACGTTATTTTTTAGGCTAAGAGCTTATAAAGCCAGAAATTTTTATCTATTTATGGTAAAATATGTTACCAGAATCAATAGATGAGATATAGCTATGACTGACAAAGCGCATCTAAAACGTAAAAATGTTATGCAATTGGAAGATATGATTGCCAATATGCCTTGTAATGTATACTGGAAAGACAGTAATGGGCTATTTGTGTGGTGTAATAAAAATCAATTAAAGGCCGCTGGCTTAGAGAAGTTAGAAGATATTGTTGGTAAGAGTGACTATGATTTGATTTGGAGAGAGGATGCTGATTTTTTGAGGCGGATAGATAAAGAGGTGATGGAGTCAGGTATGCCAAAAACATTGGAGGAGATGTCTTGTACCATTTCGTCTAATGGGAAGCGCTTTATTTATTTGTCGCACAAAGTGCCTCTATATGACTCTGATGGCGACCTTTTAGGTATATTAGGGATATCATATGATATTACAGAGCGGAAAGAGCGAGAGAAGAAGTTAGCTGCAGAGAAGAATCAGTTAGAATCTGCGGAAATGATAAGTAGACGGTTGTTGGCAGAAATGAGCTATAAGGTTACTGGCATGGAGGTCGACGTAAATATGTCTCCAGAGGAGCTGGCGAAATTTATGTGTGATTATCTGGAAAATATAATTGCCCATATGCCAGGCAATGTATACTGGAAAAATAGAGATAGTATATTGCTAGGATGTAATAACACTATGGCAAAATTGGCTGGCTTAAAATCACCCCAGGAGATAGTTGGTAAATCAGACTATGAGCTTCCTTGGAAAGCACAAGCTGGTATTTTACGGGAAATAGATAAGCGGGTTATGGAGACTGGGGTTGAAAATACAATTGAAGAGCCATCTGCGTCATCTGATTCTGATGGGAAAGTCTTAACCTACTTGAGCAAAAAGGTTCCTCTTTACGACCCAGAGGGGCAGTCAATCGGTATTTTGGGCATCTCAATCGATATAACCGAACGCAAGAAGCTCGAAGAAGAGCTGCAGCAGGCTGAAGTTTTGGCTAAGAGCCAGGATGAGCGGATTAAGGGTACAAAGGGAGTTTTGGCCAGTGTGGCGCATGAGCTGCGGACGCCTCTGTCCTCAATTTATAGCGCAGCTGGAATTCAAGATGTGGTTGCGGCTTTAGCAGATGGCTATAACCAGGCGAAAGCTGCCGGTTTGTCTGTAGAGCGGCTGCGGCCGGGAACTATTGATAGAGCCAAGGAATCACTGGCCAGCATTGAGCGTGAGGTGAAGTTTTCCCAGCGAATAATTAATATGCTGCTTAAGAATGTTAGTGCACTGGAGACTGGTAAAGATAGTTATAAGCTTTGCTCTATGACTGCCTGTGTTGAGGCGGCCCTGGGCCGCTATACCTATAGCAATGATGCTGAGGGCGATTTGGTGCATGCAAATCTGTCGCAGGATTTTCAGTTCTATGGTGAGGAGCTGCTGGTGAATCACATTATTTTCAATTTATTAAAGAATGCCCTCTATTACGTCGCCAGAGCAGGTAAGGGCGAGATTACCATCTGGCTGGAGCCAGGTGAGAAGGTGAATCTGCTCTATTTCAAAGATACAGGTTCTGGCATTGCTGAGGATGAGCTGCCGCATATCTTTGAGCAGTTTTTTACTCGAACTGAGCATGGAACCGGCGTAGGGCTCAGTTTTTGCAAAATGGCCATGCAGAATATGGGCGGAGATATCGAATGTCGTTCGATTTTGTCTGAATATACTGAATTTGTGCTCAGTTTTCCTGTGGCTCCCCGTTAAAATCCAATCTTGAACCAGCT
>JAGLXC010000004.1 GCA_023133095.1 Gammaproteobacteria bacterium
GATCTAGCTTATCTAATATGGCAAATAAATTTGTCATATCCCTTTTACATCTGGCTAATAAAAAATTAGCTACAGCAGGTGGCATATCAAAGCCACGTTTTTTTGCACGCATACATAGAGCTGCTATCTTTTCTGAATCAGAAAGAGGCTTAAGCTGCAGGGGCAAGCCCCAATTTAATCTTGATTTTAGATCTGCCAGTGAGGCTGTTAAATTGTGAGGTGATTCGTTAGCTGTCACAATTAAACAGCTATTTTGTTCATGCAATCTATTAAAAGCATGAAATATAGCCTCTTCCCAGGGCTTTTGTCCAAGCACTGCGTCTATATCATCAAGGCAAAGTAGTTTGATTGTGCTAAGATTATCTAAAATAGCAGGCGTTAAAGCTAACTCTTTTATGGCATTTAGAGGTATATAGAGGGATGTATGATTATATTCTGTTGCTGCATGGCAACATGCTTGTAATAGATGGCTGCGTCCTGTGCCAGAGGCACCCCAGAGATAGATAAATTGTTCAGTTTGGGTTTGGCTTGCATCGCGGAGTTGTTTAATTATTTGGCTATTATCGTGACAATAAAAATTATCAAAGGTAGCATCATCACGTAAACTGATGTTGAGAGTTAATTGTTCCTGGGGCCTCATTTGTTACCGTTCCAGCGATAGAATAGATTAATATTTGGCTCGTTACTAACTGGAGGGGTCGCACTTAATCTATTTTCGGAGCCAATGGCATTAACCAATTTTTCTGCGCCATCAGCGCAAGTTATTTGTAGTTTTACATGACCTGGCCCAACATTAATAACTGTCGCCTTACTTACCGCGCTTAAGCTTTGCAAATAATTTAAAATATCCGCATATTGGTTTAAGCCATTTACATTAGCGACTAGAATAGTAACCTTATTGGTTAGGGCTGAGCTTAAGCTGTTATTACTCTGGATAGCAAAACGTTGCGCGAGCGCTGTGGCCATATTGTCAGTAAGAGTGGTTAGAATTTCAACTACACTATTAGCATTAAAGTTCCAATTAATTACATCACCCGCGACCATTAATGACCAACTGCTTTGCCAGGTCTGATTTGGCGTTTGGATAATATGACCGAGCACGATGGTGTTGACCTGATAGCGATCAGAGGCTATTTTGATAGCAGATAGATTCGACTCGGTAATGTCACTAGTAGAGACATTATTGATATCTTGCAGATCCATCATTGGTAAGATTATAGGTAAACCCAGCTGTTTTGCATTTTGCTCTAGGGTTTTGGTTACAGCTCCGTCGTTGTTACTGCTACTTATAATATTGTCACCATTTTGGTCGGTAACCTCCAGCCATATCAGGATTAAGGGCCGATTCACTCCCCAGATGGGTTGGTTAGTCGTAGTTAAGAGCTGTTGCACACTTTTAGGGTCGAATTTCACCTCCAAGCTAAGTTGCTTTTGACCATCAGGTGTGGTTTTTTCTAGGTAATTATATTTGTCTACCACGGTTCCAGCTGTTGTTAGTGCCTGTTTGATATCTGGTAAAGTAGCTATTTGAGTGTTGCCAGTGACCTTGATTAATATCTGCAGTAAAGCTTTTGGGAAGGTCTGCTGCATGGTTTGGGTAGATAAATCGCTTACAGGAAGTTGGGTTTGGTAGAGATCAGGCACAACCACTGCTTGAGCTGTCAGGCTCCAAAATAGTGCAATTGTTGCTAACCAATTAATAAGTTTGTTATTTTTCATATTAATTAGTATAATAGCGCTGTTTAAAGAAAAAGTCACTGAGGTGGAAATGGTTAAATCGGAATTAATTGCCAGGGTTGCAGCCAAACAGCAGGCTCTTGGCGAAAAAGATGTTGAATTAGCTGTTAATCAAATTTTACAAGAAATGTCACAAGCATTAGGTCAGGGTGATCGGATTGAGATTCGTGGTTTTGGTAGCTTCTCTTTGCATTATCGACCACCACGTAATGCCCATAACCCTCGTACAGGGGTAAAGGTGGTCACTATTCCTAAATATTCACCCCACTTTAAGCCTGGCAAAGATCTGCGAGATCGCGTTAATGAAGCTCGTCATATCCCCATAAAAGAGGAGGAGTAGGGCGGTCCCCCTTGCGGTCGCCCAAGTCAGACTTTTGCAGTCGCCTGTAGGATGAAATCTGGTCTATTTTTAAATAGATGCGTAAAGCAGTTAAATTAGCCAGTTAAACAGATATCCCACAATTAAAATACCAACAGTAACAACTGCAATGAAAGTGTAGATCAGACGCATTTTAAGCATTTTGCGTAGGATAACCATCTCAGGCAAAGATAAGCCAATTACTATAGCAATAATATATTGCAGACTAGAGCCGCTATTAGGCTAATTTTTATTACTGCTGTTATTGTTTTTAGTTTTGCATTGGCACTGGCATTTGCATTTTTTCATAAAAGTTGATTTTAATTTACCATTTTTCTTCTAAACTCGTTCCAGTCAGGTATTACAAAATATAGTGGCTAAGATCTTCGTCTTGAACCAGTTTACTTAATTGTTTGTTAACATAGCTTGCGGTAATAGCAACAGGTTTGTTGCCAATTTCAGTTGCAGTAAATGAGATCTCTTCTAAGAGGCGTTCCAGTACTGTGTGTAAGCGTCTAGCACCTATGTTTTCCGTAGTTTCATTTACCTGAAAAGCAATTTCAGCAATACGTTTTATCGCATCTTTATAGAATTTTAGTTTAACCTTTTCGGTTTTCAGTAATTCAACATATTGTTCAGTTAAAGATGCTTTTGGCTCAGTAAGAATGCGAACAAAGTCTTCAGCTCTTAACGCA
>JAGLXC010000040.1 GCA_023133095.1 Gammaproteobacteria bacterium
CAGCAGTTCCCGGCGAATAAAAGAGTGGCGTTAAATAAAGGGCTGCAAGCGTAAAAAAATATATTTTTCGCAGACTTTATGGATTATCATGTTGTTTTTGTCAGGAGACAGCAAGATGAAAGAGATGCTCAGTTGCACCCAATTACTCAAGGTTGTGCGAGAAAGTTTTTCAAAGATCAAAGGGCCCGCTATTCGAGATGGATCGATCAGTTTGCAAGATTGTTTAATGTCAGGGTATGCGTTATTTAGCTTGAAATATCCCTCATTGCTGCAATTTGATCATCAGGTGAGAGAGGATATAATTTCCCATAACCTGCAGAAAATCTATAATCTGAGTCAAGTGCCATCAGACACGCAGATGAGAGAACGCTTGGATGAGGTTTTGCCCTCAAAGTTGCGAAAGACCTACAAAAGTTTATTGGCGCAAGTGCAGAGAAGCAAACGGCTGGAGTTGTTTCGTTATTATGAAGGTCGCTATTTAATCCCAATAGATGGCACGGGATATTTTTATTCCCAAGATGTTCATTGTGATCAATGTTGTCAGAAGCATCACAAAGATGGCAGTGTAAGTTATTACCATCAAATGTTATCTGCTGCCATAGTGCATCCAGACCAAAAAGTAGTACTGCCTTTTGCGCCAGAGCCGATTATGAAGGCAGATGGGAGTAAAAAAAATGATTGTGAACATAATGCAGCGAAGCGTTTTCTGGATAATTTAAAACGAGAGCATCCGCATTTGAAAGCGGTAATTACCGGAGATGGATTATACCCAGATGGTCCTTTTATCAAGCGACTCAAGCAGGATGACTATCGTTTTATATTGGTTGCTAAGGAAAAAGATTTAAAATATCTTTTTTCAGAGTTTCGCGCCTTACCTAAAGAGAGCCATGAAATTCAAGATAAGAAAGTTACGCACCGTTTTGAATGGGCGAATGGGCATGTACTAAATGATAGTCATCAAGATTGTTTAGTAAATGTATTGGAATACTGGGAAGATCATGCTAACGGAAAGAAACAGCACTGGGTTTGGATCACAGACATTCCCTTATCAAAAGACAATGTTTATAAAATCATGAGAGGAGGACGAGCACGACATAAAATTGAAAATGAAACCTTTAATACACTTAAAAACCAAGGATATCAATTTGAGCACAATTTTGGCCATGGCAATAAGCATTTGAGCACAGTATTTGCGCATTTAATGCTAATTGCTTTTTTTGTGGATCAACTGCAGCAATTGGGTTGCAAACTATTTACTAAGGCGCTGGTACGCTTGCACTCCAGGAAAAGTTTGTGGGAACGCAAGCGCAGTTATTTTTTCCAGTTTTACATCAATAGCCTCGATGATTTATGGAATGCGCTGGCCTTTGGGCATAAAGGAATCTATATTTCTCCTAATACGTCTTGATGTTGAGCTGGTAGTTAAAGATAACTACCACCTGCTCAACCCTATTGATTGATATCCTTGTAAACATATTTGGCTTGATTAAATTAGAAATATTTCCTAACGATGGCTTGTACCTGCTTGTTTTGCGACTTTTATTGCTCTATTTCAAAAAAATTCGCCGGGAGCCGCTG
>JAGLXC010000041.1 GCA_023133095.1 Gammaproteobacteria bacterium
ATGGGTGCAGGCAACACAGCATAAATTTCAATCGCGAAGGGTATATTTAAATTTAATATGTAAGAGAGTTACCTATGCGTAAAATTTTAGTTACCAGTGCTTTGCCGTACGCTAATGGTCCTATTCATTTAGGGCATATGGTGGAATATATTCAAACCGACATTTGGGCCAGGTTTCAACGGTTGAGGGGTAATGAGTGTCTCTATCTTTGTGGCGATGATGCGCATGGTACGCCGATTATGTTAAGTGCCAATCAGCAGGGGATCTCTCCAGAGGAGTTGACAGCCACAATCAAAGTTCAGCATCAAGAGGATTTTGCAGCTTTTGCGGTTGAGTTTGACAATTTTCATACTACCCATTCTGATGAAAACAGAGAGCTGGTTGCGGATATTTATAAGGCTTTGAGTGCTAATGGCGATATTGAGCGGCGGGTGATTGCGCAAGCTTATGATCCGGTAAAAGAGATGTTTTTGCCGGACCGTTTTGTAAAGGGCGAATGTCCGTGTTGTGGAGCTACAGATCAATACGGCGATAATTGTGAGGTTTGTGGCGCTACTTATGCTCCGTGCGAGCTTAAGAATCCTATTTCAGTGGTGTCTGGGGCTACACCGATCCAAAAAGAGTCTGAGCATCTATTTTTTCGTTTAGATAAATATGGCGATATGCTGAAGCAATGGATAGAGAGTGAGCATGTGCAGCCAGAGGTGGCGAATAAGCTTAATGAGTGGTTTAGTTTGGGGTTAAAGCAGTGGGATATTTCGCGCGATGCTCCCTATTTTGGTTTTGCGATCCCGGGTGAAAAGGATAAGTATTTCTATGTGTGGCTGGATGCGCCGGTTGGTTATATAGCTAGCTTTAAAAATTTAGCGAGCAGACAGAAAGAGTTAGATTTTGATGTTTATTGGAAGGCAGAGAGTGAAGTTGAGTTATACCACTTTGTTGGTAAGGATATTATCTATTTTCACGCTCTATTTTGGCCTGCAGTTTTAACTGGTGCTGGTTTACGCAAACCAACTAAGGTTTTTGCGCATGGTTTTTTAACTGTTAATGGCCAAAAAATGTCTAAGTCGCGGGGTACTTTTATTAAGGCGCGAGACTATTTAGAACATCTTAATCCGGAATATCTACGCTACTATTTTGCTGCCAAATTGAATAGTAGTATTGATGATATTGATCTTAATTTTGAGGATTTCATGCTGCGAGTTAATAGTGATTTAGTTGGAAAGGTGGTGAATATTGCCAGTCGTTGCGCAGGGTTTATCAATAAAAAGTTTGCAGGTATGTTAAGTGCTACGCTTGATGACCAGGATCTTTGGCAACAATTTGTAGCTGCCAGTGACAAGATTGCTGATCTATATGAAACTTTAGAGTATAGCCATGCAGTACGCGAAATCATGGCTTTGGCAGATAAGGCTAATCAATATATTGATCAGAAAAAACCCTGGGTTCTGGCAAAAGAGGAGGGCAGAGAGCAAGAGGTGCAGGATATTTGCACTATGGGAATTAATCTATTTCGGATTTTAATGATCTATTTAAAACCAATTTTGCCACAAATGGCGAAAGAGGTTGAGCTGTTTTTAAATGTTGAGCCTCTGTTATGGCAAGATCTAGAGCAGCCGCTGTTAAACCATAAAATAGAAAAATTTAAGCCGTTAATGCAGCGGGTTGATCCAGATTCTGTTTCTGCTCTTGTTGATATATAGGAATATACTTTGATAACTTCCTTACAGAAAAGGTGCAAAGTTATTCTGCAGCGCCTGAAGCAGACGATTCTAGATCCTCGAACCGCATTAAACTACAACACGCCTTTTGAGTTATTGATCGCGGTTATTTTATCAGCGCAGGCTACAGATGTTAGCGTCAACAAAGTTACCGCTAAACTTTTTCCTAAAGCCAATACGCCTGAAAAGATTTTGGCCCTGGGAGAGGATGGCCTAAAAAACCAGATCAAAAGTATTGGACTCTATAATGCTAAAGCTAAAAACATTATTAAGACTTGTGAAATGTTAGTGAATAAGCATGAATCTCAGGTGCCAAATAGGCGAGAAGATTTAGAAGCGCTAGCCGGCGTAGGTCGGAAAACTGCTAATGTGATTTTAAATATTGTCTTTGGTGAAGCGACTATTGCGGTTGATACCCATATTTTCCGAGTTTGTAATCGGACTAAATTGGCAGAGGGAAAGAAGCCGTTAGAGGTAGAGCAAAAGTTGCTGCAGATAGCTCCAAAAGATCTTAAGCGTGATGCGCATCACTTGTTATTGTTGCACGGACGTTATACTTGCACCGCTAGAAAACCAAAATGTGATCAGTGCGTAATTAATGATTTATGTGAATATATATTATATAACCTGTAGGGGCGACCTTTGCGGTCGCCCTTAGATTTTTGATGAATTTTAGAAGTAGAAATCTATCTCTGCAGTAACTGTGTTTTCAGCGCGATGTGATCCTTCTGGTCCAAATGTAGTGCCGCCGCTACCTGATGCCATGTCACTGGATTTATAATTTATAGCATGGCGATACTCTATCTTTTCTACTGTATCTTTAAAGAAGGAGATAGAGAAATCAGTTAGAAAAGCATATTCAGGAATGTTTAGTCCTAGAGTCTCCCATGCTTGTTGATAGCCAACAGCGATGGAAGATGGCTGGCCTTTTATATGAAACATATAGTTTATTTGGGTTGTTAATGCTGATACGTCAGCACTTTTTCCATTAAAGGTTAAGTCTTGAGATGAGAAGCTGCGTAATGCGGTGATATATTCACTGTATAGCCTTAAACTGTCGGCATAATATAGAACCGCATGGAGGTCAAGCGCAGGTACTTGGTGAGCTAAGTGCTGATTACCATTGTTTTCGTCGCCAAAACCACCGAAACTGTCACTATAGGTATCTTGCATACCTTCTGAGTCTGCTATATTTTGAATATAGCTGCTTCCTATATCTACATTAACTGTTTTGTTATTGGTTTTAAATCCTAGGTTAGCACCCCAACCATTAATTGTTTGACCCCGGTCATCGGAGTAGCTATCACCTTTATAGCCAAACATAGCTGCATAGACTCCACCTTTAGCAAACCCAAATATAACTGGGCGCTCTTTGGTTTTGCCAAGAGTTTTGGCTAAGGAGTCAGTAATCATGTAGCTTTGATACATACCAAATGGCACATACATTTGTCCTATGGATAGGTAGAAAGGCATTTTATTTAAATTACCAAAGGTGGCATATGCCCTACTAAGATATACACGTGAGTTATTTGCGCGGAAATTATATGTGGCATTGGGGCCATCATCGTAAGAGAATACCATATAGGCTGAAGCCCAGGGACTGATTTCACCTAATAATTTTAACTCTGCCCCTGAAAGGTTTATGTCGTTATAGGTGTGGCCAGTATAATCTTTGCCAGTAAATGCTTGTCCCTCAACATAGCCACTGATCTGTAACATTGGATGATCTGGTATTGGTATCGCTTTTGAAGCCAGATATTTTGCATATTCTTGGCGTTGCTGCAAAATAACTAGATCCTCATTAACATCTGCAAAATTAGTTATTAGATCATAGCCCTGATAATTTTTGGGAACGCCTAAATACGGTGTAAGCATTACATACGGTTGTTTGGGGTAGACTTTTTGTTGTGTTTCTAGTTTTTGAATTTGGCTTTGCAGAGTGTTGATTTTCTGCTCTAATTGCTCTTGTTTTGTGTTGTTTTGTACTTGAGCAACTTGTATTTTTAGTGAGTCTAGTTGTTGCTGCAGTGCTTTGAGCTGAGCGGCATTACTAGCGGCGGTTTGGTGATTCTGTTTTGTTGTTGCAGTGCTGTTTGTGGTAGCAAATGCTAATGGACAAAGCAAAAAAATCACTAAACCAACTGAGATTGATTTTAGTTTCATTAAAGTTAGTCTCCTGTAAAAAGTTAAAGCTATGCTCTTTGTGAGCACTGAAAGTATACAGGGCAAAAAAAAGCCCGTCAATGTGACGGGCTTTTAATTTTAAGCTATTTGCAAGCTTTTAGAACTTGACGCCTAGTCTTGCAACTACTTCGTCAGAGTATCTGCGGTCACCGCCATTTGAGCTCTTGTAGCTAGTATCATGAGCCCAGGCAACACCAAGGTTAGTGCATTTCCAAAGATCAACATCATAACCAAGTTGGAAACGATCTTGAGCGATTGGTGAGTAAATGCTACTGCCAGCCCAAAGTGATGGAACTTCATTTAAGATTTCATCACCATTGCCAGTCCATTGATAGCTTGCGCTAATTTTGGAGTTGTGGCCTAAAGTTCTGAACTTGTAAGCAGCATCAACATCAGCAGCCCAAAGTTTAGCAGAAGCGAGAAGTGTCGCGTTTCCACCAGGAGTAGCGTACATTTTCATGTCGTTCAAAGATGATACATAGTTACCCCATACAGAGAATGAGCCATAAGCTAAATCACCGTGGAATGAAACGCCACCAACAGGAGTTTTATAACCACCACCATAACGGCCATAGTTATAAATTGCTGAGAACATATCAGTGTCATACATGTTGCTGATATAAGAAGCATCTACATTATAGTGAACATCTTCTAAACCAACGCTGTGTAATGATCCTGTTAAACCAGCTTTAGCACTCATGTTGTCAATGTTACGATCATCGTTGCCAAATTGGTTGTCTTGGATTCGATCGGTACCGCCTTGGAAACCAGAAATATTAGCATAGAAGCCCATGTCGGTAACTAAACCAACAGTAGCTGCTGTTGCTCGAGTTTGGCTGAACATTTGAGTAAATGGTGTGATAATTGGATAACGATCATAATCACCAAATCCTACATATTGTTTACCAAGCCTAGCGTAGAATGGAGTGCGAGCAAAGTTGCCGATATCCACATAAGCTTCATCAACGTCTAAGCCAGAATCACCCCATTTGGTTGAAACCTTGTCAAGAGGCATTAAATCGCTACGGCCTTGATCACCTAAGTAAGCAAGGTTGATGTGTGCTTTTACCCATGAGTTGATTTTAGCATCAATGAATAGGTTAACATTGTTGATGTTCAGGTCGCTAGAGTTTTTGTTGCTACCACCAAAATGGTCACCAGCTGGTGTAGTAACAGAAGGTCCGAAGCCGCCCATTGGTGTACGATTACCATAAGAGGCGTCAATATTAGCCTGGCCGCCTACTGAAATGCGGTCAGCCCAGTTAAAAGTTGAAACATCATTTGTAGCAGAATTTTGGTCAACTGTAGCTTGTGCTTTATTTACTTGAGCAGTGATAGCTGAGTTGGCTGCATTTTCTGTTGCAGATGTTTTGTTTACTGATGCTGCAAAAGCTGGCGCACTAACTACGCAAGCTGCCGCAACAAAAGAAGCAATAATTGTTTTTTTCATCCGTTACAGTCTCCTGTGTTTTTTGTTAAAGAAAAAACTATTTATTTATCTTACAAAAGTAGTTTTTAATAATTTAAAATTACAAAACTTACCTTTCCAAATTACAACACAAACCGGCCCAAAACCAGTTCGGTTGCGATAATTCTAACAAAAAATAGAGAAGATGCAACTTTTTTGCAAAAAAAAACATGTTTTTGCAAAAAAAAGCCATTTTTGTAGGGAAAATGTAAAAAATGGCGTCCCCAACGGGGGTCGAACCCGTGTTTTCACCGTGAAAGGGTGGCGTCCTGGACCACTAGACGATGGGGACGTTTCTGCTTCGTTAAAGCTCGTTGGCCTGCCATGCGTTTCTGCGTCGCTCTGCAGAACAAGAACTCGAGGCCTGCCATGCGTAGCTTTACGCAGTAAAGCGAAGCATGGTGGAGCTAGGCGGGATCGAACCGCCGACCCCTTGCATGCCATGCAAGTGCTCTCCCAGCTGAGCTATAGCCCCGCTTCAAACAGAAGCGTGATTATATATAAATGTTAAAGCTTTATCAAGTCTTACTAAGACTTGTTCTTTACCTATTAATTCTAACGTTATATCAATTGGTGGTGAAACTGTGCCCCCAGTTACAGCAACTCGAATGGGTTGGGCAACTTTGCCGAGCTTTAAACCAAGTTTTCCTGCATTATTATTAATAATTGTATGAATCTCAGAGGCCTGCCAATTTGCTAAGTTTTGCAATTCAGTTTTAATTTCAGTTAATACTGGCGCAATTTCAGCTTTTAAATGTTTTTGAGCTTTTTCTTCATAGCTACTGACATTTTGATAAAAGTAGCGACTCTTCTCTGCTATCTCTACTAAAGTATGGCAACGCTCTGCTTGAATCGCGATAACTTTAGTAAGTTCAGGGCCATTGCTTGTATCAATATTTAATGTTTCCAAATGTGGTCTTAAATATTTTGCTATCTCTTCAGGTTTTTTTGTTTTCATGTAGTGTTGGTTTAGCCATAAGAGTTTTTCTGGGTTAACCATTGATGCGGCTTTATTAATATCTTTTATGTCAAATAGGTTAGCCATTTCAGTGATTGAAAATATTTCTTGATCACCATAAGCCCAACCTAAACGCACTAAGTAATTTAATAGTGCTTCTGGCAAAAATCCCTCATCGCAAAATTGCATAGCGCTAACCGCACCATGGCGTTTGGATAATTTTTTACCATCACTACCTAAAATCATTGGTACATGAGCATAAATTGGCGGGGTATAATCTAAAGCGTTTAGAATGTTAATTTGGCGTGGAGTGTTATTTATATGGTCAGAACCGCGAATTACATGAGTTATTTGCATATCCATATCATCAACTACAACGCAAAAATTATAGGTTGGGGTGCCATCGCTGCGAGCAATGATTAGATCATCTAATTCGCTATTTTGAAAAGTTATGGTTCCATGCACCTGATCATTAAATGTTACTGCACCATCTTTTGGGTTCTTAAAACGAACGACAAAGGGTTGGTTTGGATCATCAGGATTGTGCTTGCGACATAGGCCGTCGTAGCAGGGCTTTTCTTTGTTAGCTAATTGTTTGCTTCTAAGATCATCTAAGCGCTCTTTAGAACAGTAGCAGCGATAGGCTTTGCCGCTATTAAGTAGTTGTTTTATTACCTCTTTATAACGCTCCATACGCTCTGTTTGATAAAATGGGCCTTCATCATAAGTTAGTCCTAGCCATTCCATACTGTCTAAAATAGCTTGAGTTGCCTCCTTAGTAGATCTTTCTGTGTCTGTGTCTTCAATCCGTAAAACAAATTGGCCTTTAAGTTTTTTTGCATATAACCATGAATATAACGCTGTGCGTACGCCGCCAATATGCAGCATGCCTGTGGGGCTAGGGGCAAAACGAGTTCTTATTTGCATGGTAGGTTACTCCAATATTTTTCAACATTTATTAATATATACCCTTCTCGATTGAATTTTATGCTGTGTTGCCTGCACCCATTCGCCATCCTCATTTATTATATATAAACTCCGGTGGCTCATGGGTTTGGCGCCTTGCCTAAAATACAATCGTTTTGGGTATAGTTATGATGCCAGAAATTGTTAAATTAAGAAAAGTATAATTACTCTTCAAACAAACTATCTAAAGTTACAACACCATCGATAATGTCATCTGAGTAATAGTTGTTTTTGATATCATTTGCAGCAATGAAAGCCATGAAGAGCTGTTTTTTTGTTCTGGTTTGTTGCTTAAATGTAGTCATTTTGTGTTTTAAAATATCAACATAGTCTTTGGTTAATACAAATGGTTTATCATTATACTTGATTTCACAAAGAGTAATTGAGTTGTCCTGACGATCAAATAACAGATCAATTTGAGCTCCGCGTTCTTTGTTATATTGTTTTGGCACATAGCGCCAGCTATTTGGTATGGCGGCAGGAGAGAGTTTAAGCGCTTTTCTGATTTGTCTGATATGTTTGTAGCATACAGCCTCAAATGCATAGCCAGACCAGCTTTGCCAACCTGGAAGTTTTTGCTGGATTTGCCAATAACCATCTTCAAAGCTATGAGTGAGGAGGGTGTTTTTTATGGGCTCAATCCAATTGAGGTAAAACATAGTGTATTCATCAATCACGCGATAATAGATACCTTTTTTTGTATGAAAATGTGGCTTAAAACTCATAATAAAGCCCGTATCTTCTAACGATTGGAGAATCTTTATTCCCTTTTTACCTTTGTCTATGCTTGTCTTGCCAAAGATCTCTTCTTTACTGATTCCATATCGATGTTGCGCTATTAACCTGATAATCTCTATGCAGATTTCATGATGGTCAAAAAGTGAAGCAAATAGAATATTGAATTCATTTAATAGTATAGAGTTAGTTTTAAAGGCTAATTGGTCGATGATTTGAGCAGCAGATTTGCCTCGTTCAATATTAACTAAGTAGTATGGTATTCCACCGGTTACCATATAAAGTTGCAGTAGTTGTTGATTGTTTAATCTTACTCCAAGGTTGCGTAGAAAGGTTTTTGTTTGCGCGAGATTGAAGGGCTCTAGATGAATTTGGCGAGTCATACGATTATGTAGACCACCTTTGTTGTTAATAATGTTATTTATTATCCATGAGGCAGAGGATCCGCAGATAATTAGTTTAATGCGTTTATCTTTGCTCCAATATTGATTCCAGTAGTAGTCTAGGTTTTGCAGTAGACGAGAGTTTTTAGTGGCCATCCAGGGGAATTCGTCAAAAAACAGTACTATTTTTTTGTTGGCGGCTGATTTTGTTATAGCTTCAGTAAGCAGCTTAAAGGTTCCGTTCCAATTTTTTGCCTGTACCAGTTGTACTCCATTGTAGAAGATCTCTCCCAGGCGGTTAGTAAAATTGGAAATTTGTTCAGACATAGGCGCATCTTTGGAACCTGTTACATCAAAAAAGATAATATCTTTTTTATCTTCAAAGCGGTTCCGAATCGTGAAAGTTTTACCTACACGTCGTCTGCCAAACAAAGTTAGCAATTCTGGTCGTTTAGATTCAGCTATTTGATCTAGTAGATTTGATACTTCTGTTCTTGTTTTTGTAGTGCTCATAGTTTAGATGCTCTGTCTATAGTTCACTCTGGAATTGTACTCCAGAGTGAACTATAGCACAACTATTTCGTCTATAGTTCACTCTGAAGACTCATTCCAGAGTGAACTATGGCACAAGTTCTCGTCATTCTAGTCACATAGGATATTTAAAAGGATTATAGATGTACGGCAAGCAGGCCATAAACAGCCAAACACCAATGCCCATAGCTTTTTCATATGGGAATTTTAATTGCAGTACTAGCTCATCGTGCAGGGTAATTGGGCCAAAAGCTATGTCTCGCAGGCGCGTTTGGTTCGATTGCCGTGGCTCATCGTGTCTAGAAATAGCCAAATTAATTCCTTGCGACTATAATTCAAATTTACATGGTAAAATTACAGAGGAGTAATTATGAACAAATTTATTATAGCTATTATGTTTTTTTGTTTGACTGGGTTTTCTATTTCAGCCTGGGCTGGTTGGAATCCTGATCAACCAACTAAGGCGCAAACCAAACAGAGCAAGCAAGATGTTATGAGTCAACAGGTGCTTGCTACAATTACGACCTTTAAAAAACAGGACTCCAGCCTGAAAGCATTTTTTGATAAGGCTCATGGTTATGCGGTTTTTCCTACAGTAGGTAAGGGCGGTTTTTTTGTCGGCGGTGCTTATGGCGATGGTAATGTTTATGAGCAAGAGGTTTTAATTGGTACTGCAACCATAACCCAGATTACCGTTGGTTTGCAGGTAGGTGGTCAGGCCTATAGTGAAATTATCTTTTTTAAAGATAAAAAAGCACTTAATAATTTCAAAACTGGTGATCTGAAATTTGGTGCCCAAGCCTCTGCAGTAGCAGCTACTGCAGGTGCTGCTGCCAATGTTGATTATAGTAATGGAGTTGCTATTTTTACTTTAGCTAAAGGCGGTCTTATGGGAGAGGCATCAGTTGGCGGACAGAAATTTAGTTTTACCCCGCTTAATAAAAAATCATAGGGGGAACCTCTCGCGGGCGCTCGAAACTTTGCGGGTGCCCGCGGGGATTATCTGTCAATGGACGTTTTTGGGTGCTAATCTTTTGGCTTTAAAGAAATCACTCAAAAGTCTGCCGCACTCTGGAGCTAAAATGCCACCCTCATATTCAATCCGATGGTTAAATTGTTTTGTATCAAGAAGTTTGATAACACTTTGTATTGCGCCACCTTTAGGATCATAAGCACCAAACACCAACCGTTTAATTCGTGCGTGTAACATGGCTCCAACACACATTGCGCATGGCTCTAAAGTTACATAAAGAGTAGTATTTAGCAGACGATAGTTGTTTAGATATTTTGCGCCAGCCCTTAATGCCACTATTTCAGCATGAGCCGTAGGATCAGGAGTAGCGATTGGTTGGTTATAGCCTTTGGCGATAATAATGTTATCTAATACTAAAACTGCACCAACTGGAACCTCCTGTTTGCAAGCGGCCTCTGTTGCTAAGGCTATTGCTTGCTCCATAAAATGGATGTCTGTTGCGGGCGTATCCATGCTGACTAAGGTTTTAGCTGCTAGTTACAGAACCAGCAACAAAAACTTGTTGCCTTATGTTGCTAAAGGCCTTTTTATAGACCTCTGGATCTAATATTTGGGTGCTATTAGTATAGGTGCCGTTATGAGTGACCTCTTGATTTTCGACAAAGCTTAATCTTATCTGGCTTGCTGTTTTATTATTTTGCTTAACCGGGGTTACAAAGGCAGTGGCTAAGATAGATGTGTGGGTTGAACCATCAAAACCAAAGCCACTTTTGGTTGGGCTTTTGCCAGTAATAAAGCCTGTATCATAATCTGCAGTTTTGATTGTATAGCCCTCATTTTGTAAGACCGTCATCACCGCATTAAAAGTAGGTTTTTTAGCAGCAGGGAAAACTTGAGTTTGCATCGCCTCTATTTGTAATGAGTTTAATTTTGGCGTTGGTGTGCCCATAGTGCAACCACTTAGTATAAATATTGCTAGAAGTGGCAGTAGAAATTTTATCTGTGTTGTTTTCATTGGATTGATCCTGCTACAAATATTTGT
>JAGLXC010000042.1 GCA_023133095.1 Gammaproteobacteria bacterium
TTATGCCAGAATCGGACAGCCCTGATCGTTCTGGGTATTATTAGAAAAAATATGGAAAAGGTGTACAATAGTTGCCTATGTCGAAAAAAAATATTCAGGTAAAAATTTTAGATAATCGTATTGGTAATCAGTTCCCATTGCCGCAATATGCGACTGCTGGCTCAGCAGGTCTTGATTTGCGTGCTTGTGTGGATGGTTCTTTGACTATTTTGCCTGGTAAAACAGAATTGATCTCTACTGGCATAGCGCTGCATATCGCAGATCAGCATACAGCTGCCATAATTATTCCTCGTTCTGGTTTAGGCCATAAACACGGCTTGGTGTTGGGGAATTTAGTTGGCTTGATTGATTCTGATTATCAGGGCCCACTTATGGTCTCTTGCTGGAATCGTAGCGATTTGCCATTTACTATTAATGCTGGCGATCGCATTGCGCAATTGGTAATAGTACCTGTTTTGCATGCTGAGTTTGAGGTTGTAACTGATTTTGAGCCTACCGTGCGTGGTGATGGCGGTTTTGGTCATTCTGGGAGAGAGTAATGGAAAATTATAAGATATGCCATGATATAGAAAAGAGCATATTTCGAACTTATGATATTCGTGGAGTTGTTGATAAAACCTTAACTGTAGATGGGGTCTATAGTATTGGGCGCGCTATTGGCAGCGCAGCTTATGAGAAGGGGCAGCGTCAGGTTATTGTTGGTCGAGATGGTCGTTTGTCCGGACCTAAACTATTAGCAGCTCTTGCGGCTGGCCTATTAGATAGTGGTTGTAATGTTATCAATCTTGGTGAGGTGACTACTCCAGTTTTATATTATGCAACTAATGTTTTGAGTTCACAGTCAGGGGTAATGCTTACTGGCAGCCATAATCCGCCAGGTTACAATGGTATAAAAATAGTGCTTGACGGTGTTACTATTTGTGAAGATGCTATTTTGGATCTGCATAAGCGGATTGTTGATAATAATTTTCTTTCAGGTCGAGGTAATGAGCAGCAGTTTGATATACTCAAAGAGTATATTGAAAGAATCACCTCTAGTGTTAAATTAGCTAGACCTTTAAAAGTTGTTATTGATTGCGGTAATGGTGTTGGTGGTAAAATTGCACCAATAGTTTTTGATCGATTAGGCTGTGAAGTTATTCCGTTGTTTTGTGAAGTTGATGGAACTTTTCCTAACCATCATCCTGACCCTGCCATTGCTGATAATTTACAAGATCTAATTGCTAAAGTTAAATCCACCAATGCAGATATTGGTCTGGCCTTTGACGGTGATGCTGATCGTTTAGGTGTGGTTACAGATAAAGGTGAAATTATTTGGCCTGATCGATTTTTGATTATGTTAGTGCGCGATGTTTTAGCACGTAATCCAGGGGCGGCTATTCCGTTTGATGTTAAATGTACGCAACATTTAGCCAAAGAAATTCTTAAAGCTGGCGGAGCCCCAAAGATGGGGCGAACCGGGCATGCCTTAATTAAGGCGCGAATGAAGAAATTGGCTGCACCAATTGGCGGAGAGCTGAGTGGTCATATCTTTATTAAAGAGCGTTGGTATGGTTTTGATGATGGAATTTATGCGGGTGCGCGGTTATTAGAAATACTTGCTCAAGCTGAGGGTTCTTGTAGCGATATGTTTGCAACTATCCCTGATAGTGTTAATACTCCAGAATTAAAGCTGCCAATGGATGATGATCTCAAATATGATTTTATGAATAAGTTCATTGCCAGAGCTATATTTCCTGGCGCAGAGGTTACCAGCATTGATGGTATAAGAATTGATTTTAATGATGGATTTGGTTTAATGCGTCCTTCAAATACTACGCCGAATATAGTGTTACGGTTTGAGGGAGAAAATGAGACTGCATTAACCCGAATAAAAGATGCTTTTAAGCAGAAATTGTTGGCAATAGATAAAGATTTAGAGTTACCATTTTAATGAGGTAAAGAGCAATGTGGACGCAACTATTTTCGATTATATTAGTAGTTTTTTTAGGCTGGTTAATTTACCGTACGATTAAACATAATCCAGCCTCATTTTCTAAAGAAAACTTAGGCAAAAGTTTTTATACTTTAGGATTATTGGCTCTGGCACTTATTGCTTTTGTTTTTTTGTTAGTAATGCTGTTAAGGGGATAAGGCATGAAATTATGGGTTTTTATATTATGTCTTGTTTTAGTTACAGGGTGCCATCACTCTAAAACTACAGTAGTGCAAGGCTATATTGAGGGTCGTTATACCTATTTAGCCTCTGCTATGGGTGGCACCTTAGAGCAGCTCCCAGTTTCACGCGGTGATAAAGTTAAGGCTAATCAGTTGATTTTTGTTTTAGATCAGCAACCTGAAAGTGATGAGCTAGAGCAGGCAAAAAAAGATCTATCACAGGCGAAACAAACTTTGATCGATTTAAAAAAGGGGCAACGTCAAACTGTGTTGGAGCAAATTACCGCGCAGCAAGCACAGGCGCAGGCTGTTTTAACGCTCGACAGAAAGACCTATTTTCGCTATAAAAAATTATATACCAAAGGCGCAATTGATAAAGAGAGTGTGGATACCGCACGCTCCAGTTATGTGCGTGATTTGAAAAAAATTAAAGAGTTAAATGCAAATCTGGCTGATGCCGAGTTAGGCGCACGTGAAAATCAAATCAAAGCACAGGCAGA
>JAGLXC010000043.1 GCA_023133095.1 Gammaproteobacteria bacterium
TTCGCATTTTTTCCGCAAATACAAAACCAGCAAAATTGATAATTTCCAAATGCACTCTTTTTCTATAGCTAATGTTTTTGCTCCCTGGCGAGTTCAACTTCGCAACCACCGCAAAGCCTTAGTTATTGATGGCAAAATTGCTTTTGTTGGCGGAATTAATATTAGCAGTGAAAATGATATTAACACATGTAATAAAGAGAAATATATTCATGATCTCCATTGCAAACTCGAAGGTCCAGCTGTCATACCTTTGCAATTAGATTTCTTGCGCGACTGGTTTTATGCAACTAAAACTAAATTATCAACGCTGCTGCAAGCAGAATATTTCCCTGGCCCTAAACAGATAGGTGATGCGACTGTCAGGATTATCTCATCTGGTCCTGGCCAACAAGAGGCAGCTACTGAAAAGGTATTTCTAGCTGCTATTGCTACTGCTAAAGAATACCTCTTGATTATGACCCCCTACTTTATGCCAGACCAACCAATCATGAAGGCCCTTAGTACGGCGAGCGCGCGCGGAGTAGATATCCGTATTATTCTGCCTAAACGTAATAACCATTGGTATGTACAATTTGCCTCTCGCAGTTTGTATCCATTTTTGCTGCAAAACAATATAAGAGTTTTTGAAAAGCATGGCGTCTTTTCCCATACAAAAGCTATGGTTGCAGATGATAACTGGGGCCAAATGGGATCAAGCAATTGGGATGTTAGAAGCCTACGCCTAAACTATGAACTGGATTTTATTGTCGAAGATGAAGGTTTTATTTTCGACCTAAAACAACAATTCTTAAATGAGCTTACAGAGTCTGAAGAGATTTTATTAGAACAGGTACAGAACAAAAAATTGGCACGTCAATTGGTGGAAAATTTTTGCGCTCTATTTACACCAGTTTTGTAATTCCAGCACATTTTTAAACCATGGAGTATATTTTTCTGGATGCTGGTTTAAATCCTCTAATAAAGCATCTAACTCCATCCATTTATAATCTGCTACTTCAGACTTATTAACTAAAATCTCTTGCCCATCCATCTCACCAACCAAAACATAATCCAACTCATGCTCAGTTAAGCCATTGACAAATTCAGCTCTATATTGAAATTTACCGACTACTTTTAAGTTAGCGCTAAAACCCATCTCCTCTTGCAGCCGTCTTTTTGCTGCTGTAACAATATCCTCATCAGGCCGAGGATGCGAGCAACAACTATTACTCCACAAACCACCGCAATGGTACTTATCAAATTGCCGTTGTTGCAATAATATCTCAACTTTACCATTTACATTACGTAAAACAACTACAGAAAAAGCTCGATGTAACACACCATTTTTATGCGCTGCTAACTTTTCCGCAACGCCAATAGCCTTATCATCTTTATCAACTAAAACAACTTGCTCCTCTTTTGGATCTGCAAAAGGCGCCAACACCTCAAGCTCGGGAAATGCTTGTCGCACTCTTTCGGTATCTTTAGCTAAAAACAGCAGCTTTAAATTTGGACCTGCATCTTGGGTAAAATAGACATTTACCCCTCGCTCTCTAAGCTTTAAAATCTGATACCGGACTGCTAAAGTCTCTCTGGTGCTATAAATAATTGGTGGAACTGAATCTATCATAGTTGCATGCATCATCTTAGCATTTGATTCAGCTGTCTTGCCGAACAAACCAAAATCCTTATTATCAATTGCCTGCTCTATACTATCCAAATCCAGGCTGACTATATCTGGCCAACGTTTATATAACTTTGAGGTGGCAACAGTACGCTGCATAGCCTCGCGCGATGAAATAGCTTTTTTTGCTTTGCTGATAATATACAAACCAACTCTAAGTTCCGGCCAAATAGTAGCTATTGGCTCAGCATATCTGCCCTGCCATTTCACAAAACCATTCCACAAAGAGCGACAGGCACTACCGCTACCTAAACGCGCTAAAGTAGATAAATCATTCTTAGCTAAACCCCAACCATATAAATCATCTAAAGCTTTTATCAAAGCTGCAAAAATCGCAGCCGAAGATGCAAGACCTGCGGCTACTGGAATATTTACCTCAATAGCAACGCTATAATAATTATTATTAGGGCCACGAAATAGTGCTAAAAAACCGCTGATCCGCTCTTCATTGGTTAACAGCTCACCACTAATAAAAACTTCATCATCCTGTTTTTTATGCACAGCAATAGCAACATGAGCACCTTTACTGGGAATTGCGATTGATAAACTTGGAGTAACCGGTAAATTCAACTCTAAATTGCGCTTACCCCAATATTTCACCAGAGCAATATTAATTGGCGCAAAGGCTTCGCCCATGCTACAGGGACTTTGAAACGAACTATTTTTTAAAATTGAATCAACTAACTGTTTTTTTTTCACAATTTTTCTAATTTGGCATAGGAGGCTACTAGCCATTTTGAGCCATAGTTGGCAAAGTTTATCTGGATCCTGGTGTTATCTCCTGAACCTTCATAATTTAAAATATAACCCTCTCCAAATTTACTATGCATTACCTTTTCGCCTATTCTAAG
>JAGLXC010000044.1 GCA_023133095.1 Gammaproteobacteria bacterium
AGGCGTTTGCTGCAAGAGGGCGCTGATCTTAATGCAGTAAGTCAGCGTGGTTTGACTCCATTGTTAGCTTATATCCAAATGGTTGCCTCAAATCAGCGCCTATTATATCTTTTATTGTTGCTGAATGAGTATCATGCTAATTTTAGTATTACAAATGCTAAACAACAAACAGCGCTGCATATTTTTGTTGAACATAGTATGCAGTGGGATGATGCAGCTAAGCAGGTTGTGAAATTTTTAATCGCTCGCGAAGTGGCAATTAATGCGCAAGATCAGGAATGGAATAGCGTGCTTCATTTAGCTGCTAGGCATAATCTTTACTGGCAAAAGATGTTAACACTAATTGAAGAGAATATTGATGTTAATTTGGCTGACCAGCATGGATCTTTTGCTATAGAAAAAATTAATTGTCAGTTGCATGAATTAGAGTCTATGCATGGAACTCCTATGGGGCAGAATATTGAGCAAGTTATCCAGGCAATTTTGATATTATTGCAGCGTTATCCTCGAGAAAGAGAATTATCTAATTACATGGATCTGCTGCGTTTTGCGGCCTATTATAATTGTTTGGCTATAATTGAAGAGATATTAGAACGTGGCATTGATATAAATAGTGTTGATTTATTAGCGATCGCAGTAACTGCAAAGCATCTTGATTTGGTTGATTGGCTTTTAACTCATGGAGTGGATATTAAGCAATCTCAGGCTTTGCGCGGCGCAATAATTTGTATAGATCTATCTATGGTGCAGAAATTGGGAGAGAGCAGAGCTATCTCTTTGGATGATCTAAAAGAGTTTTTAAATTATTACTCTCACTATATGATGACAGAGCGCTACCATAAGCGCGATCTGGAACAGAGAGATACTGAAGCTATTGCAATTTTTAGCTTCTTGATTGAGAGGTTGCAAGAATCTGGAGTCCAGGTTGATTTTCTTACTGAAGTTGGTGGCCACATTCATAGGCAACAAAATGTTCACTGGATCTTTGCTAGAGATTTGCTTTTATCTAGCTATCCTTTGCCAGCTGATCACTATTGCCGTGAAGCGCTAACTGATTGCGCGATCTCTTTGCGAGATGTTCCTGTTATAAAAAACTTGTTCGTGCGGGGTGAAACAGATGTGGCATTAAATCTGGAGCTTATGGGGCAAGCAGTGTGGGCGGCTGTGAAAAACGAAGATTTAGAGTTGTTTGAGTTTCTAATAAGTAAACACAAATTTGATATTGATAAGTTTAGAACTGATTGGCTTACAAGAATGTCGTTGTTAGAATATGTTTTTTATTACGGAAGATCTGAAAAGCTAGCGCATTATCTAATTACCAAAGGAGCAAATCTGTATTTTCCTAGTTTGCACATAACAACGCCACTACATGAGGCTGTTAAATTAAAATGGAGCAGTGTTGTAGAGTTATTATTGCAACCGCAATACCATTTTCCAATTGAGTTAAAAACATGGAATTTTCGTGAGCAAACAAAGCAAACTGCATTGCAGCTGGCAATTGAGCTCGGTTTGGAGGATATGGTTGCATTATTGCTTAAGCATGGAGCTGACGGTGGTTTGCAATTGGCATTTGCATGTATGTATGGAAATGTAAATATAGTTAAACTTATTTTAGATGCTAAAGCGGATATTAAGGTAAGCGTTTCTATAGAGAACAGAGTTTTTGGTTTTACAGATTCAAAAAAATCGCTGCAAGCTGTGTCATCTAATGCTGATAATAAAGGCATAGTGTGCACAGCAATAACGAAACTTTTA
>JAGLXC010000045.1 GCA_023133095.1 Gammaproteobacteria bacterium
GATTAAAATTTTCCTAAAATGTCTTACAATTCTTTAAGATTTGTCTTACAATTTTTATCTAAGATGTCTTACAAATTTACGCAGTTTTTCGTCACCATTATTACTTTAATTTTACTCTTCGTAATAAATTAGCATTAGTTATAACTGATATCGAGCTACTGGCCATTGCAATTTCAGCAATAACTGGATGCAAAAACCCTAATATAGCTATTGGAATAGCCAAAGTATTATAGCCATAAGCCCAGCCAAGATTTTGCTTTATCTTCCCAAAGGTGGCCCGTGATAACTTTATTGCTTTAACTACAGAGGTTAAATCACCGCTAACTAGCGTCACATCTGAAGCCTCAATGGCAATGTCAGTCCCCGTGCCAATTGCAATGCCAACATCAGCTTGAATCAAAGCAGGTGCATCGTTAATGCCATCCCCAACCATTGCTACCATACCAACTTTTGCCTGCAGTCGCTGAATCTCCGCTACCTTTTTATCAGGAAGCACCTCTGCTATTACTCGGCTGATCCCTACCCTCTTTGCTATAGCGTTTGCAGTACGCTCATTGTCTCCAGTTAACATAACCGTTTCTAAGCCCATCTCTTCTAGCCTGGCAATGGCCTTTATTGAATCTTCTTTCAATGTATCAGCAACTGCAATAATACCTATTACTTTATTATCCAGGGCCACTAAAACCGCGGTCTTAGCCTCCTGCTCCATCCTACTCAAGCTGCTTTCTATTGTAGTTGTTAAGCCTATCTCAGCCATTAATTTGCGGCTACCTACCAAAACCATCTCTCCTGCCACTGTCGCCTTCACCCCCTGCCCTGTAACGGATACAAAATTTTCTAACTCAATAAGATTAATGCCTTTTTTTTCTGCCGCCTTTACTATTGCCTGAGCTAAAGGATGATTTGCACCAAATTCAACACTGGCAGCCAAAGTCAAAATATCCGCTTCAGATTTAAGATCTCCAACTCTAATAATATCTGTTACCTCTGGTTTGCCTTTGGTAATTGTCCCGGTCTTATCAAATACTATGGTATGAATATCTTTCATGGCTTGAATAGCTGCGCCGTCACGAATTAAAATACCATTTTCAGCGCCAATGCCACTACCAACCATCAATGCTGTCGGGGTTGCAAGCCCTAAAGCACAGGGACAAGCAATCACTAATACCGCAACAGTTGCAGCTATTGCTGAATAGATCGCTCCCAGATCAGGGTTGACCCAGGGAATAAAATTACTCGCCCAAAGTAAGAGTTGCCCCAAAGGATTGGGGAAGATCATCCAGGCTAAGAACGTTAATAATGCGATAACAAGAACTGTTGGAACGAAAAAACCTGTTACTTTATCAGCGAATTTTTGAATCGGAACCTTAGTTCCCTGGCACTCTTCGACCATTTTTACTATTTGTGCAAGAAAAGTATCCTGACCTATTTTGGTTGCTTTTACCTGCAGCAATCCCTGCTGATTTATGGTTGCGCCAATCACATTATCACCAACTTTTTTATTAACAGCCATTGATTCGCCGGTTGCCATTGATTCATCAATAGAGCTCTCTCCCTTTACAATTACCCCGTCGGTTGGAATTTTTTCTCCTGGCCTAACAATCATTATGTCCCCAGCCTGAACTTGAGCTATATCAAGCTCTTGCTCTTTACCACCAACCAAAATACGCGCGGTTTTTGCCCCTAATTCAATTAATTTCCTGATTGCTTGCGAAGATCTCCCTCTTGCTTTTGCCTCTATATACCTACCAGTTAAATGAAAGGTCATTATCATGGCTGCTATACCACCGTAATTAGCAATAGGAGCAAACAAATTAGCAATGCCAGCCATGTATGACACCAAGGCGCCCATGGCTATCAAGACATCCATATTAGCTGACAAATGCAAAACAGATTTCCAGGCGCTTTTTAATGTGGGAAACCCGATAATAAAAATAATTGGGGTTGCCAACAAAATCAGGCCTATGCTATAAACCAATTGATTAGGCCAAACTATTCCAAAAATCATTTCGGCTAACATCCAGACTATAGATGGAATGGTAAATGCCCAGCTCCAAATCAATCTTGTTTGAGCCTTTAGCACTATTTGTGCATCTTCATCTAAAACCTGAAATCCAGCCGCCACAACCACTTGATTAAGTTGTGAAATATTAATCTGAGAAGAGTCGTAGGTAACAGTTGCTGTTGCTGTAGCAAAATTTACATTTGCCTCAATGACACCTGCAACCCTATTGAAAGATTTCTCAATAGATTGCGCGCAAGAGGCACAACTCATTCCAACAATTTTTAAACTAATTTTTTTGTTAGTCATTTATAGTGCTTCTCATAGCTATTTTGGCTAATTGCTTTTATAATTATTAATTATAACAAATAAACCTATTTAAAAGGAGAACTATTATGGAGCCCAGCTCATGCACTAAAATGTTTTGCTACCAATGTGAACAAACAGCTCAAGGTACAGGCTGTACTAAAATGGGGGTTTGCGGCAAAAATCCTTGCGTTGCCTCTCTACAAGATCTATTGATCTATTGCTTACAAGGCCTCTCGGTTATTGCTCTTGCAGCAAGAAAAGAGAGCATTAATACCAATGCAATAGGCCCGTTTATTTGCGAAGGATTGTTTGCAACCTTAACTAATGTTGATTTTGACGAGGAGCGTATTGCGGTTTTAATAAATAAAACTATTAAGTTACGCAATGATTTAAAAGCAAAACTTAATAATAATTCTGAATCTTATCAATGGGGTTTTGACGCTACAGCTTTCTCTCCTGCTGATACTCTAGAAGGCATGATTGCGCAAGGCGAAGCGCATGGAATTTTAGATCAAAAAGCCAATGAAGATATAAATTCACTTAGAACCACTCTGCTATATGGCTTAAAAGGCATGGCAGCTTATGCTGATCATGCTCGAATTTTGGGCAAAGAGGAGGATAGCGTTTATGCCTATTTTCAGGAAGCATTAGCCACTATGCTAAAACCTGACGTTTCAATGCAAGCTTGGTTAGCGCTAATTTTAAAATGCGGGCAAATGAATTTAAAGGTTATGGCGTTGCTGGATGCAGGCCACAATGAAACTTATGGCCACCCTGCCCCAACTCAAGTTCCATTAGGAGCTAAAGCTGGAAAAGCCATATTAATCTCTGGCCATGACTTACGTGATCTGGAACTTTTATTACAGCAAACCGAAGGCAAAGGAATCTATGTCTACACTCATGGTGAGATGTTGCCTGCGCATGGTTATCCTGAATTAAAAAAATATCAACACTTCTTCGGCCATTATGGCTCTGCATGGCAAAACCAACATAAAGAATTTGATGCTTTTCCAGGCAGCATTTTAATGACCACAAACTGCATCCAAAAACCTAAAGAGTCATATAAAGATAGAATTTTCACCACAGGTCTTGTTGCCTGGCCAGGGGTAAAACATCTGGAAGACAAAAACTTCACCCCTCTTATAAACAAAGCCTTAGAAGCTGATGGTTTCGCTGAAGATGTAGACAAAGACCATGTTATGGTAGGCTTTGGTCATCATGCAGTATTAAGCATAGCTGATAAAATTATTGCTGCAGTTAAAACTGGCAAAATAAGGCATTTCTTCTTAGTTGGTGGTTGCGATGGTGCAAAACCTGGACGCAGCTACTACACTGAATTTGTCGAACAAGTACCTGACGATTGTATAATATTGACCCTTGCTTGCGGTAAATTTAGATTTTTTGACAAAAAGCTTGGCGATATCGATGGCATTCCAAGACTATTGGACATTGGCCAATGTAATGATGCCTATTCTGCTATTAAAATTGCTTTAGTTTTAGCTGAAGCATTTGAGGTTGGAGTTAATGAGCTACCTCTATCATTTATACTCTCGTGGTACGAGCAAAAAGCAGTGGTAATTTTATTAACCCTGCTCTCGCTTGGAATAAAAAACATTCGCTTAGGACCATCTTTGCCAGCATTTTTATCCCCAAATGTGCTTAATATTTTAGTGGAGCAATATAATATTCAACCTATTACTACTCCTACTGAAGATTTGAAATCTATTCTTGGCAAGTAGGACAAAAAACAGTAATTCGTTGCCCTAAACGAGAGCTTTGCAAAGTTGTACCACATGCTTTACATGGTTCGCCTTGCCGACCATAAACTAATAGCTGCTGCTGAAAATAGCCAGGTTTACCATTAGCTTTACGGTAATCCTTAAAAGAGGTTCCGCCAGCCTCAATCGCAGCAGTTAAAACTTGTTTTACGGCTTTCACTAATTTATCACATTGAAATTTAGTTAGTTGTTGCGCTGCTGTTGCAGGATGAATCCCTGCCATAAACAAAGCCTCATTAGCATAGATATTACCCACACCTACAACTAATTTAGCATCCATTAGCAGCAGTTTAATTGGTCTTTTAGATTTAGCCGTCAACGAAAAAAACAAATCGCAGCTGAACTCGTTTGATAATGGCTCAACTCCAAGATCTCTTAACAGCTTATGTTGCAAAGGGTCATCATCTGCCCAGAGCACACAACCAAAACGCCTGGGGTCATTAAAGCGCATACAACTGCCATCAGTAAAACATATATCAACGTGATCGTACTTTTTAAGTTCAGCCTTTGCCTCAACTATAGATAAAACTCCTGACATTCCTAGATGAATTATTAGCGCCCCAGAATCAAAATAAAACAGCAGGTATTTGCCCCGCCGCACGATATTTGTTATTTTTTTAGCTGCTAACTGTGTTGTTAATTTTGGAGTAACAGGCCAACGCAAATTAGCATTGCGCACAGTAACCCTGGTTACGGTTTTATTTTTCACCAATGGCAATATACCATTTTTAATAGTTTCAATTTCTGGTAGTTCAGGCATGATGAGTTATTATAATAGATAGTGACGGGGTTGGATAGGCAGGGGCTGGCAATTTCCATTTTGCTGAAGAACAACCTTGTTCTACAGCCCCTAACTTCTCTCAGACATGGTCGAGCTAACCGTAACTCCTGTTACATAATCCCGATCCTTGGGCCAACTCCTTGTTGGTTTTGTTAGCTCTAATTTAGTTCTTTCCTTGAACTTATTGTAAGTATAGTACAAATAACGGGGTTTGCAACACCTAAAAATAGGCTATTATTACCATAACTTAAAGCTTAACATTAGTTTTTTTTGATAAAAACATTAAAAATCAATCAATTAAGCGGTGAAGCCAATGCATCAAAATAGCAAAGTTACCTAACTGTCTCACATTACTTTAATCTTTGTCTTACAAAAAAAATCGAACATGTCTTACAAAAAACAAAGAGCAAATACCCAATTGGTTTGAATGCTGGTTCTTAAGCAGGGTGTATCGACAATAATTAAAATGTTGCAGCCAGATTAAAGTACCCTCTCCAACCATAACCACTATGCCCTGCTAGCTTTTCTGCCTGCACCGCATAGGTTAAGGGTTTATCCAGCTCTAAATTAGCTTTAATATGGTTGATAAACATAAGACTCATTCCCATACCTGTAGAGGTGCCACTTTCATTGCCATATTGACCGGTTTCGGTTTCATTGCCCTTGTTCCACACTGTACCTGCATCAAAGAAGCTAAATAGCTGCACTCGCTGTAGCCATTGATAACCTGGACTTTTGGTCCAACGCAGCTCTAATTTTCCAGCCAGTCCACTATCACCGGTTAACTCTGATGGATCATAGCCTCTACCAAAATCACGACCACCAAAACCAAATTCCTCTGGTGACAGCAATGGATCAAAGGCGTATTGTCCCTCAGCTGCTAATAGCGCTGAAAATGCGTGTGGTAGTGCTTGTAAACGCGAAGCATATAGATTAATTTTGGTATAGGTACTCTTGCCGCCATAACGGGATGAGTGCGGATCATCTTCTGATGTACCTCCTAAACCTTGTGACAATTGGGTGCTAAAGGTATTTACCCCTTGCCACTGATCAGCAAAATTATATATCCCCTCTACTCTGGCGGATCCTATCTTATCTTGAAACATTAAGGTCTCTGGATCGGTAATATAGGCGTTGGTTTTACTGTCTAGCCACTCTAAAGTAGCATTCACATATAAGTTTTCCCGCCGGGAACGCATAAATGGATGACTTACCTGGGCTTCAAAATGCTCACTTTCACCTTTTAGCTCTAAGGGATCGAGCAAAAATCCTGGATGCGTCTCTGTGTAATCTGCTATTAAATTCATGGTAGTGCCATCACTACCTAGAGGCCGGTAATAGTAAGCCTGTCCAAACCTAACATTATTATTATCTGGCGTTACCATAGCGTAAAACCCTAACTGATCCGCCGCACCGAATACGGAATTAACTGCCACATTGGCATCAATTTGATTAGGCCCTAAATAGCGAGTGCCATAGTTATTAAAATCAAAATTAGCTTTTACATGTTTCTGCTTTACAACAAAACTTAAATCTGTCGCACCTAATTTAGTGCTGGCTGGAGATAATACTGTTTGCACACTAATACCAGGCAAATCATTTGCTAATAAAACATAGCGCTCTAAATCTTGCGAACGCAAGGGTCTTGAGGCCTGAATTTTTGCCAGATATTTATTCAATAGTTTTGCCGCTGAATTTGAGACCTTGCCCTGAATTGAAACCTGATCAATAAACCCTTCAACCACAACAATATTAACATTACCATTTTTGATTTTTTGCGGCGGAATTACTGCACGCGAAAGAAAATAGCCAGCATTCCGATATTTAAGGGTAATATCATTGGCTATTTTCTGTAGTTCCGCTAACGTTATCGTTTTATTTAAATATGGTGCATATATAGGTTTTAAGTCATCACTAGAAAAGATGGTATTACCTTGAATAGATAAATTTACCAGATTAAAGGTTATCTTTTTCTCTGCTGGTGTTAACACCTGTTTCTTTGGCGCAGGCACCAAAACTTTAGGTACTGTAGTTGCTGCAGCCTGGAGGTCAGATTCAGGTGACTGTTGTTGACCAATACGAGATGGGTCAATTCTTGTCACCACCTTTTCTGGCAAAAAAGTTGCAGCATATGCAATTGATGAACTCATCATTAGCACAGCAATAGCGCCAAACCCTAATATATGACTATATTTTTTCATAACTTTGTAACTATTTAACTCCAGCAATTACCAAATCTGTGATATCAAGTTTTGCCTTATTATATGCTACATTATTTTTAGTTAAGACTAAATCTATATGTTTTTTAGCTGCAATCTCTTTTACCACGATCTTGATCTTATATAAAACATTTTGCATTGCTTTACGCTGAGCTGCTATTAATTGACGTTGCAGATCAGCCTGCTGTGTTAACAAAGCGCTGCCCTCTTGCTTGATTTTTGCTGCTAACTTCTGATCATTCTTTTTAGTTTTATAGACTTTCATATCAGCCTGCAATGCTTTTCTCTCAGCAATCAATTGTTGTCCTGCTGGTAAAAAATGCTGCTTAATTCTTGTCTGATCTTTAGCAATAGCTGGATCATTTTGTAGCACTTTATGCAGGTCAAATACTGCAACTTTAGTACCAAAAATTGAAGCCGAAGCTAATGACATATTTAACAAAAATACACTTGCTAATACAGTTAAGATTACTTTTTTCATTTTTTTTCTCCTCTCAAATTAATTTATAAACGAAACTATTTTTGCGCAGCCGCCTTCTGCTTCTGTTCAACTCCCAAACAACCAGGTTGCAAAGCATCTAAATTATCACACTTCTGTTGTTCTGCAGTTGGTACATTTGGAACATGCTGAGGCGGAAAAACTTTATGATATTGTTTGCCTGCATTTGGCGGTTGCATTTTAGGGGGCGTAACTTTCGGCGGAGTAATAGCTGCCGGCGGCACAACTGGCATCTTAATTTTCGCCGGCATCGATGCTGTTGGCGCTTTATAATGTGGTGCCGCAGCTACAGGGCCAACATTAGCATGACCAACACCGTGCATTGCACTGCTATTTAATGCATTGGCTACTAAGGCCCAGGCGCTAAATACCAGGCATATAATTACTAAACTTAAATATTTTTTCATTTTACTTCTCCTTGTTGATTAATCTGGTTGCAACACCATTGGTTGTTGGGTTGATTGTGATGGTTGCCAATATGGATGCTGCTTAACTGCCGCAGTGGCCTTTGGTTGCTGCTCTTGCTGTGTGGCTACTGACCTAGGAACAAGTGTTACCGGGGTATCAGGCTTTAAGGTTATCGTTGATACTGTACTAACACCCATATTCATACATTCAGGCGTTAACATTAATAAGCCGCTACAAAAATGTTTACGATAGGTTTCTGGAATATATGGTAAAAAGTTGTAATAGCCATAAATAGAACGCGCGGTATTATAAAGGTCTATGCCATCGAAAAAATGCGTACCAGAACCAATTAAATTTAAGAGTAAAATTTTATCTGCGCCACTCTGGCCGCTAGAGCCGCCAATAGCTCCCGTCAAACCGGCAGCATTAGTCTCTAAAAATAGCTGATTAACCGCAAGATCACCTGTCACATCATCAGCAAATAGCATTAAAGTTTTATCTATTCCGCTTAAGCTATTATTAAACAGGATATCATCTCCAGCCTTCATGTTGATGTCATTTAAGAGATTTACTAAACCATTATAGGTCTGGCTATCTGAACTATAAACATCATCATAGAGAGATATAGTGTTACCAGTCAAAACACGATCACCATTAAACATATGCACTGTGTTGTAATAGGTCTGATCGCCTGTTGTATTAATATCACCGCCAATATGTGCTGTACCGCGCACAGTAAGGTCAGCAAGTTTGGTATTAGAGCCTACGGCTCTATTAAAGGTTGTACTGTCACTCTTAATCTTCAAACCATAATCTGTAGTTGCTGCATCTACTGTTTGATTAAATAGTATATCGGTACCTGATAAAACAACATCATCAATTAATTGGATCAAATCATTATAAGTTTGTCGGCCGTTTGTAACCACATTACCTGCTATTCTAGTAGAACCACCACCGCCAACTGTTAGATTTTTTATTCCTACTAAATCAACCCCATTTATTAAGGTATCATCAGAAAAGATCAAAGATAGGTCATGGTTATGTCCGGTAATTGTTGGTTCTGCTAGAGTTAAACTTCTACCTGTTAAAATAGTATCACCATATAATACAATGGCATCATAATAAGCTTGATCATATTTTGTAGTTACATCTCCATAGAGATCAATAGGATTATGAACAATTAAATTGCCTATTGGATTACTATCTCCAACATCATCGTGAAAAACAATCTTGCTTCCTACAAGCTCTAAATCATATTCTCCTGTTGCACCTGAATTGATAGTCCCATAATAATTTTGCTCTCCTTCTGTAATAACAGAAACATCATCATCTAAAGTTAAGTCTCCATTTATAGTTAAAGCTGATAAAATATTATTATCACCAACATAGGTGCTGAAAATAACATTGCCTGTGCCAGAATCCAATATTAAAGAATAATTATCTGTCCCATCTGTATCAATTGCACCTCTATAGGTTTGATCTCCTGTTGTAGTAATCGTTATGTCATTACCTATTTGTAGATCAGTATATAAAGTTAATGTAGATAATGGTCCATTACTACCAACATCGGCATTAAACAAAATGTCTCCCATCCCTGAATCTAAAGTTAAAGAGTAATCGCCTGTACCATCCG
The DNA here is from genome assembly GCA_023133095.1 of Gammaproteobacteria bacterium. Taxonomy (GTDB): domain Bacteria; phylum Pseudomonadota; class Gammaproteobacteria; order UBA9339; family UBA9339; genus JAGLXC01. Next base: position 9,630 of record JAGLXC010000045.1, read on the forward strand.
CATCAATTGTGCCATTATAGGTTTGCTTATTCATCGTAGTAATGCTAACAGGTGCGCCAATAACAACAGGCGCATCAACTACTAAGCTATTAAACTCCTGGCCATTACTACCAACATCAGCATTAAAATAGACAGATCAATCATTAGTGGATTCTAGCATAAGATCATGTACACCAGAAACTGAATCATAGAATAAGCCATCAAAAATAATATCGCCGCCAGCACTAAAAGTAATTGGATTAATTACACCATCTATTTCTACTCCTCCATGATAGTGTTGCGAATCATTGGTTGTCACATTATTTCTAAAAATCGTTTCACCGGTAACTTCCAAGTTTTGCAGTGGTATGAGCCAACCAACTTCACCTGAGAATATAGCATTACCATTTATGGTTAAATCATGTCCACCACTAACATTAAGACCAAAATTTGCAGTGCCATTTTCCCCTGTCAAATCAAGAATAGTATTATCGAGTAAAGTTACAGCCATATTATAAAATTGATCACCACTGGTTGTAATAGTATTCTCTATTGTTACTGGGCTATATAATGTTACAGGACTAAATACAGTAAGGTCATGTATATTTTTAAGGAGCCCTCCATCTAGAACCAGATAGCCAAAATCTAAAGATAAATCATTACCACTTGCATCAATCCCATCAGGAGAAAGTATTAATTCAGCAGTTGATCCTGTCCCTGATAGAAATAAATCACCATTCATAGTAACCAGATTATTATAGGTTTGATTGCCTTTAGTTCTGATCTCTATGTCATTATTGGTTTGTAGAGCGCCGTTAACTGTTAAATCTAATAACTCATGAGAGCTGCCAACATTATCATTAAAAATAATAGAGCCAGAGTCTGATGTTAAAGTTAAAGAATTAATATCTACACCATCTGAGTTAATTGTACCATTATAGGTCTGGTTTCCTATTGTAGTAATGACTCGATCATTTATTAATTGCATATTTCCATTTATTGTTAATTCTAATAATCTGTTAGTATCTACATTACCAATATCAGTTCTGAAAGTGATAACACCTGAGTCTGAATTTAGTGTTAAAGAATAATCACCCGTGCCATCTGTATCAATACCATTATAAGTTTGATCTCCTGTTGTGGTTATTGACCTATCATCAGGGAGTTGCAAGTTCCCTTCTATGGTTAAACTTGATAATCTACTAGCCGCTGTACTACCAATATCACTATTAAAAATGACATTGCCTGTACCAGGATCTAAAGTTAAAGAATAAGCTGTGCCATTAGTATCAATACCATTATAAGTTTGATCTCCTGTTGTGGTTATTGACCTATGATCAGGGAGTTGCAAGTTCCCTTCTATGGTTAAACTTGATAATCTACTAGCCACTGTACTACCAATATCACTATTAAAAATGACATTGCCTGCCCCAGGATCTAATATTAAAGAGTAAGGTCCTGTGCTGTCGGTATCAATTTCATTATAATTCTGATCTCCTGTTGTTGTTATTGTTATATTCTCACCTATTTGTAAGTTTCCATCTATAGTTAACTCTGATAAGGCACTGTTTCCACCAACATCATCATAAAAAATAACAGAACCACTATCTGTAGCAATCTCAAGGCTATCTGATCCATCTAAAATATTGTAAAAAGAGATATCACCTGACGCTGTATTAAGAGAACCACCCGCAGCATGAACTGGCCCGTTAAAAATAATCTTACCCAATCCTAAAGTGGTAATATCGCCATTAATTCTGTAGTTAGTATTGCTGTCTGTATAAAAATTAATATCTTGTGTCAGTATAATATCACTACCAGAAAAAGCATTATACAAAATATCAGACCCGCTTAATGAACCTAAGGCTGTTATCAAATTAGTAGTTCTAATAGCTGCAGGAGAAGCCTTAGCGATAACATAGCCACCCCAAATATCTAATGTGTTTGTAGCTGGTATACCACCTGTTGGCCATAAAAATACCGTATTGCCCTTAGTCGTGTTATTAACAATATAGTTTAGTATCGGGTCACTATCACCAATCAGACCATTCTCTACAATATGATATTGTGAACCATCTGCGCCAGTATATGCTGTAGAAATATTATCGCCATTTACTGCTAAATTAACTTGTACGCCGCCACTAATAGCTGTTGTACCAGCATCACTATAAACTGTGCCAGCAATTACTTTGGGATCGGTAAAACGCCATTGTAGATAGGGATAGGATGAGTTTTCAATAATATCCCAGGTAGATCCAAAATCCCAGCCAGTAAAATTAGAAGGATTCATCATTTGTGTAGTAGATAATCCAGTCAGATCACTAGTGCCGGTATCAGAACCTATCCCTGGATTAGCTCCTGATGTATCTGTATTCCAATAAGAGGAAGTTATGGAGCCACTATTGCTTCCAATAAAACTGCCAACATTGCTGCTAACAGTCCCATCTATTACCATCCCTGCGCTATAAGCATAAGATATATTATTGTCACTTTCTCCAATAAGACCACCAATATAATCACCAGTGCCATTTACAAAACTTGTACTATAGACGTTATTGATGTTTGCCCCCTCACTTATACCTATCAAACCTCCTAAATAGCTATCTCCAGACACAGAGCCATCGCTATATGACTCGCTTATTGCTGAACTAACATTATTACCAATTAAGCCACCAACATAATCCACACCTGATACTGCAGCATTAGCATATGCATTTTCAATATTATTTACACTAAAAGTAGAACCTATCAAACCTCCTATATTAGAGTCGCCGTTTACTGCACCACTAACTGATACATTCCTTAATATGCCATTATTTATATACCCAACTAACCCTCCTACATGATTTTGCCCTGTAATATTAACATTTTTTAAGTTTAAATCTTGTATAGTGTTACCACTAATATTTATATTTCCAAATAGACCCACATAATCAGTTGTTGGACGATTAATATATAAGTCACTTATAGTATAGCTTCCACCATCAAAATTTCCTGTAAATGGTGTGCTATCGTTACCTATTGGCACAAACCCAGCAGCAATAGATGTAATAGGATCAGTATTCCAGTTTTGCGTAACACCTGCACCAATATCATTAATTACTACATAATGCTCTCCTAACAAAGTAGGACTAGAATTAATTCCTTGTAAACCATACACATCTGCTACCTGTAATGGATCTGCTGAAGTTCCGTCACCACCAACGAAACGACTAAATACTGCTCCAGGCCCAATCTGAAAATCATTAGTAACATTAAATGTTGGTAAAGATCCAATTTGATTCCAAGAACCATTCTGCAAAATAAACTTGTAAACATCTATCTTAGATGAGGGAGTAATTATGCCTCCAGCATCAAGAATCAGCTCAAATCCACCAATTATAGCGTCATTTATATTAATTTCATTTCCTGAAACCAACATCAGTGTTGTTCCTAAAGGATCTTGACTTGAACCTGTGTTAATTTCTGCATTTACATTTATAGCATTACTTGCCGACACATTAACATTAGTACCTCCAGTTAAACTGTTAACAATAGTACCAGCATAGGTTCCATCTATATCTACGGTATTAGGATCCAGAAGCCAGGTGCCAGCTGCACCATTTGCTGCGCTAGCGGATACTTCAACACCACTAATATCTAAACTCTTCCCCGAGGTCTCAATAAAACCGCCATCGCCCCAGAGTTCACCGCCTTTGGCTTCGATTTTTCCGTGCACTTCGGTAGTCTCGTCAGCCCAAACTATTACTCTACCACCATTGCCTTCGTTTATTGCATTAGCCTTTATCTCTCCATCTGGACCAATGTAGGTGCTTTCTGATGTTGGAGTATCACCCTGGCCCTGATAATCACCGCCAATTAAAACCTCACCGCCGCCGTCCCAGCCGGAAACATCGATTATTGCCTGTTTATTTTTTGCAACTACAATTTGCTGACCAGTAATGGTAATCTTACCGCCCTTCTCGCCTGGGTTATTTCCTCGTGCGTAAATCTGACCGTTAACATTTATCTTGCCGCTATCACCACCAAAAATTATAATTTCACCATTTTGAGTAGCAATAGAGTTAGCCTCGATCAAACCATCCATATTTATTACATTGTCAACTACATTTTTAGCAGCATTTGCAGTCAATAACACTTTTCCGCCATTAGCGCTAATAGTACCGCTATTGCTTACGGTTACCGGCATTCGATTACCATTTTCATCAATTGGCTGCTCGGTTACTTTAGAGTCAACTACAAAATGGATAAGGTTATCGCCATAAAGATCAAGGGTAAAAGCTTTGGTAGAACCCAGCACCACCTTACCTTTATTTGCCTGAATAATGCCTGAGTTCTCCACCCCCGGCGCAACTAATACTACCAAGCCTTGATCTTTCGCATTTATGGTTCCGCGATTGATAACGCTGCCATTGTAGCTAGGGTTTTTGGTAAAGCGATAGTTACCAGAATTAAAGTCGCTATTTGCTATATCTGCAGTCGTTGCAATAAGGCCGCCAACATCAACTTTAGCAGTCGGGCCAAAATAGATACCGGATCGGTTGATTAAGTAGATTTGACCATTGGCCTTTAATGCACCAAAGATTTTGCTGGCATCGCCACCATTAATTCGATTTAAAGCAATTGAACTGGAGCTGGGTTGAAAAAATTGGGTTAACTCATTTTGATCAATATTAAAGCTATCCCATTCAATAATAGTTTTATCACTGGATTGGTTAATATGAGTTGTAGAATCGTTTGGATTAGTAATAGTAGCCTGACCAGAGACTACATTGCCATTTTGAGGGTTGGCAAATCCAACAGTTGCCCAAAGCAAACAGAATAAACAGAAAATAGCTTTATAATATATTTTAATTGTATGAGTCATATCCTTTTCCTCAAATATACCTTTTGTGATTGAAATTTATGCTATGTTGCCTAAAATCCAATCGCTTTGGGTATAATTCCTGACATTACCCTATAAATGGGCGCTCACGCAAGGTAAGCGCCCTATTCCTAATTAGCTATTTTGCCATATTTTCATACTGTTGCCAACGTTTTGTTACATTTTCTTCCAATTTTTGTAACAATTCTTTCGCTCGCTCTGGATTAGCCTTGAGTAGGCTCTTAAATCTAGTTTCATTATAGATAAAATCTTCTAATGCTACAGTTGGCGCTTTAGAGTCCAGTATAAATGGATTTTTACCCTGCTCTGCAAGAACTGGATTATAGCGATACAAAGGCCAAAAACCAGAATTTACTGCCAATTCTTGCTGCTTTAAACCAAGTCGCATATTAATGCCATGGTTAATACAGTGGCTATAGGCAATAATGATTGAAGGACCATCATAGCTCTCTGCTTCACGAATGGCCTTTAAGGTTTGCATTAAATTTGCCCCCATAGCAATTTGCGCTACATAGACATAGCCATAGGCTGTCATCATTAAACCAAGATCTTTACGTGGCATATCTTTACCAGCTGCTGCAAATTTGCTCACTGCTGCAAATGGTGTGGCTTTAGAGGCCTGTCCGCCAGTATTGGAATAGACCTCGGTATCCATAACCAACACATTGATATTTTTGCCGCTAGCCAAGACATGATCTAAGCCGCCATAACCAATATCATAGGCCCAGCCATCGCCGCCCATAATCCAGACACTACGCTCGACTAAATTATCAGCTAATCCTAATAATTGCTTCGCTGCTTCGCTATCAACATTAGCAAGTTTCTCTTTTAGCTTAACGACTCGTTGCCGCTGCGCTGTAATAGTTGCCTCTTCTTTGTCATCGCTATGGGCAATAATTTCACCAGCTAACTCATTACCAACCTCTCCTGCTAACTGCTGCAACAACACTTTGGCCTGCTTCTTGTGTTGATCTACGGTAATACGAAAACCTAAACCAAACTCTGCATTATCTTCAAACAAAGAGTTAGACCAGGCAGGTCCTTTACCCTCTTTATTACAGGTCCAGGGAGTTGTTGGTAGATTACCTCCATAAATAGAGGAGCAACCAGTCGCATTTGCAACCAACATGCGGTCACCAAAAAGCTGGCTTACTAACTTCACATATGGGGTTTCACCGCAACCAGCACAAGCACCAGAGAATTCAAACATTGGGGTTAAACATTGCACTCCAGATACGGTAGCCGTATTGACAGTATGACGATCAACCTCAGGAATGGTCTCAAAAAATTCAATATTCTCTTTTTCTTGCTCTAAGATAGGCTCTTGCAATGCCATGTTAATAGCTTTAGCGCCCTCTTTTTCTTTATGCTTGGCCGGACAAATCTGATTACATAGAGCGCAGCCAGTACAATCTTCTACATAGGTTTGCAATGTAAAACACTTACCTTCACTGTCTTTGCCTTTTAGCGGCGCTGACTTAAAGTTTTTCGGCGCATTCTCTAACTGCTTATCCTCATAAGTTTTAACTCTAATCACTCCATGCGGACATACCATGCTACACCTACCGCACTGAATACAAGCATCAGGATCCCAATCTGATACATATTGCGAAACATTACGCTTTTCCCATTTGGTGGTACCTACCGGATAGGTTCCATCATTTGGTACTGCGCTAACTGGTAGCTCATCACCTTTATCAGTCATAATAGTAGCAATAACCTCTTGCACAAATTTAGGCGCCTTATCACTAACAGCCCGCGGCATCGTACAGGTGCCATCAATCTCAGTAACAGGCACTTTAACTTCATGTAAATTTTCTAACGATTTATCTACAGCAGCATAGTTTTTCTGCACAACATCCTCGCCCTTTTTAATATAGGTTTTGTGGATCGCCTCTTTGATCTTTGCAATGGCCTCTTGTTCCGGCAAAACGCCAGATAGGGCAAAAAAGCAGGTCTGCATTACTGAGTTAATACGAGTACCCATGCCAGCACCTTGCGCCACTTTATAAGCGTCAATTACATAAAACTTTAGTTTTCTGTTAATAATGGTTCGTTGCACGGGACATGGAAGATATTGCCATACCTCATCTGCGCTGTAATGGCTATTTAACAAGAAGGTAGCTCCTTCAGCTGCATGCTGTAACACTTCAGTTTTATAGACAAAATTAAACTGATGCACTGCCACAAAATTTGCTGACTGAATCAAGTAGGATGAGATTATTGGCTCAGGCCCAAATCGCAAATGCGATACTGTGCGTGAACCAGACTTTTTAGAATCATAAACAAAGTAACCTTGAGCATTAAGATCGGTTCCTTCTCCTATGATTTTTATGGAATTTTTATTAGCTCCAACTGTGCCGTCA
>JAGLXC010000046.1 GCA_023133095.1 Gammaproteobacteria bacterium
TATTCAGAGAATGCTTCTGAGCAGCGGCTGTTTCAGGCTAAGATTAGAACCTTAGATAGTATAACCGTGCCTATGCAGGGCGGAGTTGCGCCTGATAGAGCAGTGAATCTTAGCTATTTTAATAATACCTTAGATCAAATGCATAAGGAGCCTATGGCTCCGGTAAAATCTTTAGTAACAGAAGTTGATGACATAAATCAGTTTCGTAAATTAAATTTTTCATCGCTATTGCCTGTCAGCAATGGTAAAGCTACTTGGCAGAATTTGTTAGTGGATTTGCGTTATTTGATTGAGCATATAAAACCAGATACTATTATTTTACCGCATCCATGGCTGGACAAGCATCCAGATCATCGTTTAAGTGCGCTTGCAATTTTTATGGCTTTAAAAGATAGTAGCTTTAAATCAGGGAATTTTTTATTCTATGTTACCCATTCAACACTTTCAACTAAATATCCTTATGGTCCCCGCCATAGTCCAATAACTGTGCCGCCAAATTTTATTAAAGATCAGCTTAAATATTCAGTTTTTTCTTATCCATTATCACATGAGCAGCAGATAGAAAAGTTATTTGCGCTAGATTCTATGCACGATATAAGTACTATTCCTGGAACCATTTATGATTTTAAATGGTTGCTGCACCAGTTATTGACTAATAAGGGCCATGGTAATCAGCCATGGCTAGGATATTATCGCAAAGCTGTGCGTGCAAATGAGCTGTTTTTAGTTGTGCCATTTAGCGAAACTCAAAAATTAATTAATCTGACTGAGGCTGTAATAAAACAATGATTAATGTGCTATTAGTTTGCCGTGAAACCATGAGCAATGCAGCTGATTTTAATAAGTTGATTAATAACTCTTTTACGCCTGATAAATACGATGTTACTACTGTTTTTTTGCATGGAAAGATGATGCCAGAGCAGACATCAACCTATTATGGAGAGGTGGTTTTTTGGCAACTAGAGCAGAGTTTTTTTAAACAGAAATTTATCTGTGCTTTGCGTTTATTAAGGTTATATCAAAAGAGACGTTTTAAGCTGGTAATTTGCGATCAATATAAAGCCACAGCGATTGTTGATTTGTTGCAAAAATGGGTTAAGATTCCTGAATTATTTTCTATTATGCGTGCTTTGGATCACTATCAAAGTGGTAAGCGCAAAGAGTTTATTCGTAATAAAATTTCGCCCAATTTTCATTTTATTGCAGTGTCAAATGCAGTAAAGCAGAGCCTGCTTAAAGCTGCGCCACAAATAGATCATGAAAAAATCAGGGTAATTTATAGTGTAATAGATAGTGATGCTTTAGAGGAAATAAAGTTAAGCCGAATTGAGGCTCGGAGTAAATTAGCTATCGTACCCAATAGCTTTGTGTTTGGCACTATTGGTCAGAGTTACGCAAATGGCTGTAAGGGACATGATCTATTAATAGCAGCCTTTGCTAAAGTACATAAAGATATGCCTGATGCAGAGCTTATTATGATAGGCGGCGGAGAGCTGTTGCTGCAATTAAAAGCCCAAATTCAGCGCCTTAATTTGATAGATCGAGTTAAGCTTATTGAGTTTTTACCGCAAGCTGCAGTCTATATGTCGGCGTTTGATGTGTTTGTGTTGCCATCACAGTTGGAGGCGTTTGGAAAGGTCCTGCTGGAAGCAATGGTAAGTAAGCGACCAATTATTGCAACTACAGCTGGAGGTATTCCTGAGATAATGGGAGATGCAGCTAGATTAGTTCCAGTAAATGATGTTGATGCTTTGGCTGTTGAAATGCGTAGACTATATCACATGTCTGCCGCAGAGAGGGCTGCTTTGGGTGAGCATATTGCGCAAAGATTATCTGCGTTTCGATTGGAGGCTATGCAGGCTGATTATAGGAGTTTATGTAGTCGGTGATTGAAGGTTATGCCGCTGCACAGGCATATCCTGGATTCAATGTTTTAATACTGTGTATTATTTTTTGTTCTCCTTTTTTGTGCAACTCTTTCCATAGATCTGTTTTTATTTGTAAATTTAGCCAGTAGCTTGGCGATACGTTAAATAATTTTGTACTTTCGGTATAATATTATCAGGCAAACGACTTTGGGGTGAAAGATTGTAGACTTTGAAATCTTCATGCTGGCAAAGATCAGCCAGGACCTTAAATGATGGTTCAATTATAGTTTCATAATATTTGTCCAGGCTGGAGTGACAAACATTTTTGCCTTCGTCATAAAAGCGTGGCTGTGTGCTAGTTGAACCAAGATCCATACCTAAGATGTTTACCTCTTTGCAGCCGACATAATATGCTGCTTGGATTGCGCCATAAACAACTGTTCCACCGCTAAAGATACCTTGGGCGATATTTTTGCTAAAGCCAACTCTATCACCTTGATGGGTTAAATGTTTTGGTAAAATTAAATCGTTATCTTGCGCAGCCCATTGATCAAAATCCTCTAAATTTAAAATTGGTTGGTTATAACGTTCATTAAGGTCTGGCAACATATAGATTTTACCTTTGCTTAGCAAGGTTACATCACGTTCACAAACTAACCGGATATTGTAAGGGCTAAAGAGGCAATGCGCGCCTGATAGAATGATTTCGCGTACCATAGCAAAACGTTTTCGAATAAAGTCGGCATCAACTACAGTGTAACAATCAAATTTAAGCTTATATTTTGCGGCTAAGGCAATAGCGCCGTTTACCCCCCAGAGAAGAGCATCGCCTGGAATTCTGTTGAGATCAATGGAGTTGATTGATGGACCAGTAGCTATAATATAGCAGCTATCTTTTTGGAGTTGCTTTAATTCTTCTATAGGCCTAAGTGATGCGACATTTTTGCCGTGCCAGATAATCTCGCGATTTTCTTTAAGACGAAATTCTGGATAATAGAGCGCCATATGCTGCATATTTGCTGGCAGCTTCCATTGGTAGAATCGTTTAATGAGGCTTCTTATTAAATTCATGATGTTTTTTTAAGGTTATTATTATAGAATAAGAATATGCAAAGATCCATAGCGTTAATTCCAGCCCCAAAACTAGGTGATGGTATTCTATTTTTGATAATTGCCAATAATTTGCAACGCAATGGTTACAAGGTTACCTATTACAATGATTTTATTGCTGATTTGCAGGATTGGTTGCCTAATATTACGGTAAATCCCTTTCCTAAAGCTGATATAGATAGTGAATTTGCGCAGTTTGATTTAACTATAGCGCATAGCAATTCTACCATTATTGATTTAGCTGCCCCAGATCAATATAAGGAGCTAGCCAGGCAATATGTATTTATTACTACTGCACGTAAGATTAATCCAGCGTTGGTGTTTGTTCCTGCTTCGCAAAAAGAGCAAGGATTGCTGGCTTTAGCGCAAGCAAGCGGTAGCTGCATTGCCAATTTTGGCGCGAATGTCCCTTTAGCTGAACGCATAGCTAATTTTTGTCAGCAAAAGCTAGGGCTCAGAGATGTGGTAAATAGCTGTGGCTTTACACCACCAACATCACTATCACAGCGTAAATATAGTCGGCGTATTATAATTCATCCTACCAGCGGTAAGGAGCATAAGAATTGGCTGGCAGCAAGATTTATTAAGTTGGCAACGAGGTTAAAAAATGAGTCCTGGGAGCCGGTTTTTTGTGTGGCGCCTGCTGAGAGGCCATTATGGTTGGCGCAAGTAAAAGGCGCTTTTGCGGTTCCTCTGTTTACTACTATTTCTGAACTGGCAGCGTTTGCCTATGAATCGGGCTTTATGATTGGCAATGCTTCTGGTATTGGTCATTTGGCTTCAGCCCTGGGAGTGCCAACTTTAACCATTATGAATTCTGCGGATCACTTTTATTGGCGACCTGGCTGGGGTCGCACTGCTACAGTAACGCCACCATTTAAGCTGCCTAAACTGCATCATAATTATTGGCGCTATATAGTTAGTGTTAGCCGGGTGATAAAAGCCTTTAAGCAGTTAGCGAAATAACTTATACTTTGCAAATGGAATTAACTCCTAAAATTGCTTTTCTTGCTACTAATCGAGTAGGTGAAGGACTAATATTTTTAGTTATTGCTAATAATTTAGCGCGCAATGGCTATACTGTTACTTTCTATAGTGATTCTATGTTTGAGCTGCGTAACTGGCTGCTTAATATTACGGTTAAACCCTATCCCGCATTAGAGAGTTTAGATGAAATGTTCGTAGAGTTTGATTTGGTGTTTGCGGCAAATGGATCGCCAATTACTGAGAGTTGCTCTAAAGAGTGTTACCCTGAATTAGCAAAAAAATATGTTTTTATCTCTTATAGTAGCAGTATGCCTGAGAGTTTGATTTTTGATCATAGTAAGAAGCTTACAGCAGGAGCAGAAAAGCTGATAAAGTTGGCTAGGGCTAGCGGTAGCTGTCTGGTTAAATTTGGCACTAAATCTTCGCTAGCAGAGCGAGCAGCAAATTTTTGTAAAGAGAGATTAGGGTTGCATGGCGTTATAAATAGCTGCGGATTGGTTGCTTCAGATGGCTTAACCCATCGCAAACATAGTAATAGAGTTATTATTCATCCCGCCAGTAACTCTCCTGATAGGATATGGCCTGCTTATAAATTTAATAAGCTGGCAAAATTATTAGCAGCTAAAGACTGGGACCCGGTTTTTTGTATATCACCAGGTGAGAGAAAGACTTGGGCACAGCGTTTAGATAACCAATATTTAATTTCGCCATTTGAGACCCTTTCCGAGGTTGCAGGATATATCTATGAGTCAGGTTTTATGATTGGTAATGATTCTGGTATGGGTCATTTAGCATCGGCGCTTTTAATTCCAACTTTGACTATCTCCTGGCGCTCAAGTAAGTTTATGCGCTGGCGGCCAGGTTGGGCACCAGGTAAAGTCATAACTCCTGGCTACAAAATATTACCAAAGAGCTATAGGTTGAAATATTGGCATCGTTTTATTTCGGTTAGAAAAATATTTAGAGAATTTAAAAGCCTTGTTATACAATCACATTCTTCATATAATTCATAATTGTTTATTGATCATTAATATGCGAGGCTTAATATATGGATACTCCTTCTATTGCTTTAATATTTCCCCATCCGTTGGGTGATTCAATTCTATTTTTGGTGCTTGGCAACAACTTACAGCGTAATGGCTATAAGGTAACCTATTATAGCAACTATATTGCTCAAATGCAGGAGTGGTTTCCAGATGTTGATATTAAACCATATCCTAAGCCAAATACTTTATCAGAGGTCGCATCTCATTTTGACCTGGTTATAGGCACGCCTAGTTCCCTTAGGCCTTATGACAATCCAGAGGCTGCAGCTAGTGATTTAGCGCAACGTTATGTCATTATGACTTATGGTAAACATATGGAGCATGAATTTAAATTTGATCATAGTGAGCGTATTCGCACTAAAATAGTTGATGCTGAGGTGGCGCAGAAATTAATCCATATTGCTAATATAAGCGGTGTATGTTTATCTCGTGCCTATGGGCGAGATTTTCCTTTGGCTGAAAAATTTGTTCAATTATGTAAAAAAGTTATGCAGCTTGATAATGTTATCAATGATTGTGGCATCACTGCGCCGAGCCATTTAATACATCGTAAATATCCGCGCAGAGTTATTGTTCATCCTATAAGTAACGAAGCAGTTAGAGTTTGGCCGCGGGAAAAGTTTATTAAACTTGCAACTAGGTTAAGCAAAGATGGATGGGAGCCTGTATTTTGTATGGCTCCAGGCGAAAGGGCTGCGTGGGAAAAGGAGCTTAATGATCGCTTTCTTTTGCCAGAATTTCCTACAATTAATGATCTTGCTAGCTTTATTTATGAATCTGGTTTTATGATTGGCAATGATTTTAGTATAGGGCACTTAAGTTCTACACTATTGATCCCGACATTAACCATCAGATGGCGGTCTAATTTTCGTTCGCGTCCTTGCTGGGTGCTTGGAAAAATAGTAACCCCACCCAGGATTTTTCCCAAGCGTTATAGGCGGGACTGTTGGCGCAAGTTGATTTCGGTACGCAGAGTTACGCGAGCCTTTAACAGTCTAGTGCGTGAATTTTCTTCGCAAGCGGCGTAATCTATTTTTAGCCACAAATTTAGCAAATTTTAATTTATGCCGTAGTTTTGTAAGCCAGGGGTCGGTGTTGCCATAAAAGTGGATATAGTCTTGAATCGCGGTGCGAGAACGACCTTCGGTATTTTTCGCATAGCCTTTGCCGGCGTAATGGATAAAATATGCGTTAAAACGATCTTCAGGTTGCTGACAGAAACCAACCATCTGGTTATAAGCTTGAGCAATACTTTCTGCGATTAAGTCATGTTTAACCAGTAGGTAGTTAAAGTATGTCTGTTCAAATAGACTGACTTTCTTATAGATTTTTTGTAGTTCATTAATATTTACAAATTCTAGTAAGCTTGCCTCTTTGGAGCATAGCATCACTCCAGCATTATAATAAACGGCTGTTTCATTATGCGTAGGCCATGGCTTATTGCATGGAAAAACTTTCAATATTTCTGCGATAGTTTTACTACGATCCCTGGCCCCTTCGTCAAACATGTAGGTTACATTTAGCTCTGGATATGCTTGAAAAATATCATGAGCATTTGGGGTTATTAAAATATCCGCATCAAGATATAATACGCGGTCGTATTGTTGCAGTAGCTCTTTTATGTAAAGTTTTTCACAGCAGGCTGTTATGCTGTGTACATTTCCTTGTGTGCTGTTTCATGCTAGCTGCATAACGTGGCTCTGTGCAGCGAATCAAATCAGCCCCAATTTTATCAGCATAACGCTGAAAAGCTTTGTAGGTGTAATCATACATCGGGTCGTCGCCGATCATGATGGTGTAGATAGCTTTTTCAGCAGTTCCCGGCGAATAAAAGAG
>JAGLXC010000047.1 GCA_023133095.1 Gammaproteobacteria bacterium
AATCAGCCACTTGGTGGTTGATTTTCAGCCATATGATTGTATTCCGTTAAATCTTCAAACCATATATTCTGTTGATAATTTTCCCAGGCTTTGCGGACATATGGAATAAAATTTGTTGGCAGATTATTAACATTAAACCATTTTAGTTCAGCGCACTTTTTTGGTTCTTGATTTTTAATTTCGCCTTGCCATTTTTTTGTTGCTAAGAAAAAATCGATGCGCTCTTCATCAAAGCAGCGATGCATTACCCCCGTAACTTCAAGATCTGTTTCGGTAATTGTAATTCCAGCCTCTTCTTTTGCTTCTCGAATGGCTGCCTCTTTTACACTTTCATTGCCATCCATGTGACCTGCTACAACACTATAATTGCCATCTTCAAAACCGGTATTTTTCCGTTTTAACAGTAGTATTTCATCGCCTTTAATTAGAAACACATATACTGCGACGAAAAAGATTTGATGTTGTTTTGACATGATTTACTCTTTGATAAAATCTATATATTAATAATAGAGCGCAGAATAGAAAGCCTATAACAAAACCCATTCTAACGCCAATCACTCCTAAGTGTAACTTAAATCCTAAAGCATAACCAATTGGTAGGCTAACCAGCCAGCTAAAAATAATTCCTAGCCACATTGGGGTTTGAGTATCTTTAAAGCCGCGCAATGCGCCAGTTGCTACGTTTTTTACGGAGTCAAAAATTTGTGCCACCGCAACTACAATTAATAATTTCCTGGTAATGCCTATTAGCTCTTTATTAGCATGGCTTGTTATTTGCACAGAGAAGCAGCGGATTAATATGTCAGGGAAAAAATAGTAGATAGCGGCAACCATAAGTGCAAAAATAAGGCCGAGTAACATACCTGCTTCGCCATAATAACGAACTTTGTGGTTATCGGTTTTTCCTAGAGATTGGCTGATTAAAATGCCACTCACTTGACCAATGCCGTAAGGGGTGATGATAATTAAAAAGCCTAACTGGACAACGATTTGTTGCGCAGCAAGAGCTGTTATTCCTAGCCAACCAATGATGATAGTTGCTGCAGAAAAAGCAATTAATTCGCCTGCATATTGGAGGCTAATAGGATAACCAATTTTGAATAATGTTTTTAGGTGATGAAAATCAGTTATTTTGTTTAGCCTAAAGATGCAGCAGTTTTTGCAAAATTTATTTACCGCAAGATAGCCAAATCCAAGCAAGCAAGTGGCCCAATACATAAAGATATTAGCATAAGCCATGCCATTCATGCCTAATTTAGGTAGGCCAAATTTCCCAAATAGCAATCCATAACCAGGAATTAATAGTAAAGCTAAACTGATGGTGCTGATGTATAACAAAATATTAGGCTTGGAGATTCCAGTGACGAATTGCAAAAAGCAGACGTACCACATTCCAGGCAATACACTCCAGGTAAGAATGTGAAAGTATGGTGTTAGCAGCTGCACAATTTGGGTTGACTGGCCGCATAATCTTAAGATCGGCCCCATATACCAGAAGGCTGGCATTAAGATTAGACCTAACAGCGTGCCTAAGATCCAGCCCTGGCGTAAAATATTGCCAAGTTCATTATGATTTTTAGCACCAAACATGCGGCCAGTTTCTATGCCAATAGAGTTTAGCGTTGACCAACCAATAAAACTTAAAGTCATCTGAATAGATGTTAGTAGAGCGCCAGCTGCTAATTGAGTGCGACCAAGTTTTGCAACTAGCAGCATGGCAACAAAACTATTAACCGCGCTTACTAGTTGAGCGCCAACTACAGGCACAGATAAACGAACTATTTGTTTAGCGGCTGTTATTAAATTATGTTGCCTGGTAAATTGCTGAGGCATCCTCTGTTTCCCATACCTGCACGCTATGCAATTTAGCTTTGTCTTCTGCGTGCAATTCATCTTTTAAGATCTTACTAAAGATAATTGCTAAATATTTCGCAATCGATTCTGACGAAGTGGTAAAGCCTTCTGGAAATAGATGATAGCGTTGATTGTCAATTTGTAAAAAATCCAGCAATGTCTTATCATGTTTAGCTACTATAACAGCATGATCTATATGTTTTTGAATCCAGCTATTAAAATGTTGCTTTAACACAGTAAAGTCAATAATAAAACCATGCTGATCTAGTTGCATGGCAGTTAGTTGCACCCTGACTTTATAGTTGTGGCCATGGAGGTTTTTACAGACACCACTATATTGTTTGTCTGATCTGTGGGCAGTACAAAAATAGTTAAGATCTAGTTGAATTAATTGTGGCATAAATTTTCTCCGTTAACATTTAGCACTGACCTGATCTAAAAATGTTTGCTTACTGTTTGGATCAGTTTTAAAATTACCAAAGAATGATGAGGTGGCTGAATATGAGTGTTGTTTTTCCACTCCGCGCATCATCATACACATGTGGCTAGCATGAATCACGACTCCAGTGCTGGTGGCGCCAGTTATCTCATGAATAGCTTCAGCAATCTCATAAGTTAATTGCTCTTGAATTTGTAAGCGTCTGGCAAATAGATCAACAATGCGTGCTACTTTTGATAATCCAATTACTTTGCCATTAGGAATATAGCCAACATGACATTTTCCATAAAAGGGTAAAAGGTGATGTTCGCATAAGGAGAATAGCTCAATATTTTTTACTAAAACTAATTCGCTGTTTTGAGTTGGGAAGATCGCATCATTTACTAATGCATTTATATCTTGTTTATAGCCTCTAGTTAAAAACTGAAAAGCTTTAGCTGCTCGTTCTGGCGTTTTCTTTAGCCCATCTCTTTGCGAATCTTCGCCAGCCATATGAATAATGTTTTCAAACATATTTGCCATTGTTGTTGGTTCATGGTGTTGCATAATCTTCTCCTGTTATTTAAAAAACTTGGTAAAATATACCCAGGCTATGGGGCGAAAACAATACTCTAGAAGAGAAAAAGCGTGGCAGAATTTTGCCACGGCGAAAAATAAGGGCTATAGTATTTGTGTTATGGGAAAACAAATTCTTTTTTATGTCGATTTTTTGCAAAATGAGTTGA
>JAGLXC010000048.1 GCA_023133095.1 Gammaproteobacteria bacterium
GTAGCTTCCCCATTTCAACGTGAAGAACCAGCAGTACAGGCTATGCTACATAAGGCTCCTTCACGTTGAAATGGGGAAGCTACAGCCGTTTCGCCTGTGGTAGTGATCTCCACTTTAGGCATTTCGATTAACTTGAAGCTTGCTATATCGCGTTCACCACGTGGTAGATCACTGACACGTAAGCGTTTTATCTTATATTTTGGGGTTTTGATATATTGGTTAGGTATGATCAATACACGGACACCATGACGTTTTTCTATTTCAGTAACCGCGGTGCGTTTTTCATTTAACAGATAGGTAGCGAGTTCAACTGGTAGATGCGCCTGTACTTGGGCAGTTTTTTCAGTTGTAGCCTCCTCTTCAATTAAGCGTATAACCGATAATGCTAATGAGCTGGTGCTGCGAATAGTGCCTTGACCATCGCAGCGTGGGCATATGGTTTGAATAGCTTCACCCAGGGTAGGGCGTAGTCGTTGCCGCGACATCTCCATCAGGCCGAATTTGGTAATATTGCCAATACGTACTCGGGCACGATCAGGGTTTAATGCAGTGCGCAAACGGTTAGCAACTTCTCTTTGGTTATGAATTGAGCCCATATCGATAAAGTCGATGACAATAAGGCCACCCATATCACGGAGCCGCAATTGACGAGCAATCTCATCTGCTGCTTCAAGGTTAGTATTAAGAGCGGTCTCTTCTATATCTTTGCCGCCTGTAGCACGGGCTGAATTAATATCAATACTTACCAAGGCTTCGGTTAGATCAATGACCAATGCGCCGCCAGAAGGTAAATTAACTGTTCGTTGATAAGCTGTCTCAATCTGTCTTTCAATCTGGAAGTGGCTAAATAGAGGGGTTTTATCTTGATATAATTTAACTTTTTCGCTGAAGTCAGGCCGGGTTTGCAAGATATAGTTTTTGATTTTTTCATACACCTCGGAATTATCAACCAGAATATCTATAATATCCTCGCGAAGATGATCCCGCATAGCACGAATAATAATATCGCTTTCACGATGGATTAAAAATGGTGCAGGGCGTGAGCTACCGGCAGTTTTAATAGCTTCCCAATGTTGCAGTAAAGCATCCAGATCCCATTGTAGTTCTGGCGCTGATTTGCCTACTCCAGCAGTACGGATAATTACGCCCATATCTTTAGGAATAGTTAGCTTGCTTAGTGCTTCACGCAATTCATCTCGTTCTTGGCCCTCAATTCGTCTGGAGATACCGCCGGCACGAGAATTGTTAGGCATTAGCACCAAATAAGATCCAGCCAGGCTGATGAAGGTAGTAATAGCTGCGCCCTTATTGCCACGTTCCTCTTTTTCAACCTGAATCATAACCTCCTGGCCTTCACGCAATACATCTTTGACGTTAGCTCTAGCCAAAGAGCCTTCAGCGGGTATTGCCTGGAAGTATGATTTATTAATCTCTTTTAGTGGTAAGAAGCCATGTCGATCAGCTCCGTAGTCAACAAAAGCTGCGCCCAGGCTGGGCTCGATTCGGGTGATTTTTCCTTTATAGATATTAGCTTTTTTCTGCTCAACGCCAAGGCGTTCAACATCTAAATCATATAATTTATTGTTATCCTTAATAATAGCAATACGCAACTCTTCACGCTGAGTCGCGTTAATTAACATTCTAGTCATTTTTTAAAACTCTTTCTTGTAGGCGCTCTACTGTAAGCAATTTTATACCCTTAAGTATGGATATGGTATTTAGGCTTCACAGGTTCGCCGTTATTTAAATTTTACCAACTCCTGTATTATTATATTATGTAGTTGGTTCCCAAAATAAAATACCCTTCACGATTGAGTTTGATGCCTTGCCTACATTCAAATCGTTTTGGGTATATCCTTTTATTAATTTATAAAGGGACTTTAGAGATATTCCTGGGGCTGGTCTACCCTGGTTGATATAT
The DNA here is from genome assembly GCA_023133095.1 of Gammaproteobacteria bacterium. Taxonomy (GTDB): domain Bacteria; phylum Pseudomonadota; class Gammaproteobacteria; order UBA9339; family UBA9339; genus JAGLXC01. The sequence continues at coordinate 1,922 of JAGLXC010000048.1, forward strand.
TAGCAATTGCCTATTCAATCTTATATCCTAAAATCCTTAGATCTTTTCCTTGATCACTATGCTATAGTTATTGTATTAATTGTAGCATTAGGTTAATTATAGCAATATTTGGTCAATGCAGCAATAAAAATATTCCATAAACAAGCAGATGAGAGCTGGCTGCTGCTAATAATTCATTTAAAAACAAATAAATATGAGCGAAACTAAAAGTAATATATTAGATATAACAGAGCATGAAGATGGGCAGCGCCTGGATAATTTCCTAATAAAAACCTTAAAAGGGGTGCCAAAGAGTCATATCTATCGCATTGTGCGTCATGGTGAGGTTAGAGTAAATAAAAAGCGTATTAAGCCTGACTATCGCCTGCAAGTAGGTGATATCGTGCGGTTACCTCCCATGCTGAGAACAACAGAAAAAGAGACAGCAACGCCACATGTTAAGCTTGTAACATTGCTGCAAGAGCGGATTATCTATGAAGATGCTAGCTTGTTGATAATTAATAAGCCATCAGGGATTGCTTCTCATGGTGGCAGTGGTATTAATTTTGGCGTTATTGAAGCTTTACGTACCGTATATTCAAAGCTTGAATTAGTGCATCGATTGGACCGTGGAACATCGGGTTGCATGATTCTAGCTAAAAAGCGTAGCGCACTTCTGGAGCTGCATGCATTAATACGTGAAAATAAGATCAAAAAGAGCTACCAGGCCTTAGTCCGTGGGCGTTGGCAAGGAGGTAAGCGTATGGTAGATGCGCCATTACTAAAAAATCAATTATGCTCGGGCGAGCGTATTGTAATAGTAAATAAGGAGCACGGTAAAGCTGCTTGTACGGAATTTAGACCCTTGCAACGACTGGATAATGCAACTTTAGTTGAGGCCAGGCTCCATAGCGGTCGCACTCATCAAATTCGAGTTCATGCAGCTTACATTGGCCATCATATTGCCGGTGATGAGAAATATGGTGATACAGAATTTAATAAAATTATGCGCAAAAAAGGGCTGCGGCGCTTGTTTTTACATGCTTATGCTTTACAATTTAACAAAATTAACATTGTGGCTGAGCTAGATTCAGAGCTATTAGCCATATTAAAAGAGATGAGCAGATGAAAGACTATGAGTTAGTAATATTTGATTGGGATGGTACCATAATGGATACCGCTGTTTTTATCGTCAAAAGTATTCAGGCGACAGCTGAGGAATTGCAGGCTCCAATACCAACCTCATCTGCAATCCATAATACAATCGGACTAAATCTAGAGGATATGGTAAAGGTCCTTTTTTCAGATGTTACATACTCTCGGTTTTTAGAATGCTATAAAGATCATTCTCATCAAGTTGCTGAATCAGAACTCTTTGCTGGCACTGTAGAAACGCTGGAGCATTTAATAAAAACAGACCACGTTTTAGCAGTTGCCACCAGTAAATATCGCAATGAATTAGAAAAAGTACTGGCAGAGCATGATCTTAAACATCTGTTTTCTGCTATTCGTTGCGGCGATGATGGGTTCCCAAAGCCTAATGCCCGGATGATTACCAGCATATTAGATGAGCTGTACGTTGAAAAGAGTGGGGCAGTTATGGTGGGTGATAGCGAGTATGATATGCTGCTGGCTAATAATGCCAAGATCGATAGTATAGCTGCTCTCTATGGGGTTCAGGCCAAAGAGCTCTTGATGCTTCACAATCCAGTAGCCTATATTCGTGATATAACAGAACTAAAAGATTTGACCAGACTAACCAAATAATTCGATAAAGATTATTTTTATGCTCATATCACAAATTAGCCAAAAAATTTGTGATATAACAATGGGAATCTAGGGGGTTTGATTTTGACACGGCACAAGCCAACTATTAAATACTAATCAACCAGCGTCCTAGCTCTTTTTGTTTTTTATATAAAAATTTGGTCATAGCGTAATAGTAAAGGAGATTTCTGACATAAGAAAAACCAATATGGAGCAGAGCAAAAAGCATAATATATATTACTGCTCTAGGTCCATAGGTTCGATTATAAAACATGGCTGCAGCGCCGTTGAGGCTAAGTACAAATATTATATACACAGAAAGATATTTGACCAAGCAATAATAAAAAACTTTATTTAATAATTTATTCTTAAATAGAGGCTTGAACATTTCTTCTATAACCTGCGCGTCTCGCCAAAAAGCTTTATGAAAAAGAAAGGAAGCATCTTTGTCTTTGATGATTTTAGGTTTTATAATCAACTCTGCAAACTTGTCATGATCAATGCATGAAAACTTTTTGATTGCATAAAACACAAGAAACAGCAGCATGATCAATCCATAGTAATGCAGCCATAGGTAATCTTTCTGTAAATATATAACTAAAATAGGAATAACACCTACCACCACCACAACCATAAAAGAGAAAAGGGTTTTTACTAAATAATATAGTAGAGAGAATCTTCTTACGAAAACAACAGGTGTTGATATTGCCATATCAATACCCAGAGCCATGAAATAGATCAATATAACTCTATGCATATCTGCAATATATAATAGACCGCAAAGAGGTAAAATAGTGGCAATAGGGGCAAACAAAGTTACTCGAACCATACCGTCCAAGCAGTCACAGGATTTTTCAGTTACAGGTAAACCTCTATACATAAAATTCGGTAAATCTTAATAAATTTACAGAGGATGCTATTTCACTTATCAACTTTTCTGTGAGATGATAGTAATCGTGGTGATTAATGAACTCAGCTGATTTCGTATTACGAACCCATAGCTCTAGTTTTTTGGTGGTGTGAGTCACATGCTCGTCAAGCCAATCAAGACCAAACACTACACCAAAATCAATCGCAATTCCGGCAGCAGCAATAACATATAAAGGAATGGTTATTTTCGCAATAGCTAATGAAGCTGCTACTATCGCAAGGGTAATCAGCTTGGCAACAAAATATTTAGCATAATCCATTTCTATTTTAACAAACAGATCAGACAGCTCCTTATGCTTATCTTTATCTTCATAGTATTTTAAAACATCAAGAGGCGCTATTAAGATAACCCCAATTATGCTATCTTTTGCCAAATCATTAGTCACTATACCCTCATTTACTAACACTCTGGCATCAACATATTTAGCAACCAGGGCCATTTTGGGGTGCTCGATAGGGTAATGAGTTGCAGTTAAAAATTTTCTAGTACCGGCTTTTCCTTTAAAGATAATATGCCACTTTCCCTCTATCTGCTTTAGATAATAACTCCTGCCATGCATTAGGGTAGATAAAAACAGCTTTCTCTTGTTATTATTAAATGCAATAGCGCCTAGATCTTGTAACAAAGGCGGCACATTAATATTGATTTTAGAGAGCTGCAGAAGGATCCATTTGATAATTTCCAGATTGGTTTTGTCCAGAGTGAACAG
>JAGLXC010000049.1 GCA_023133095.1 Gammaproteobacteria bacterium
TACCCACAGATTCTGGTGAAGAGCCTAAAAGTTTAACCGAAAGCATAGATACAACAACCAGCGGTGGCAAATTAATATTTCATATCTTCGGCTCACTAGCTGAGTTTGAGCGAGATATAATCCGCGACCGTACCAATGCAGGTTTAAAAGCAGCGCGAGCAAGGGGAAGGTTGGGCGGTCGGCCGCGCAAAATTACCGATAAAATGATAAAACAGATGAAAACCCTGTATGATGCCAAAAAGACGCCGGTTATGGAAATTTGTAAAAGTTTTGGGATTAGTCGGTCTGCTTTTTATACTGTGGTTTTTAAAAAGCATGGTGTATCAGGTGATGTGTGATTGTATATTGAGGGTATAGATGCGTGTGGAAAATTACGCATAAACAAATTAAAAAATCAAAATCAAAATCAAAGAGGATAATTCTATGCCGGAGTCAGTAAATCAAGGATTGTATATAGCAGCGGTTGACAAGCAATGGGATAAAGTACGTGAGCTATTAGCCAAAAGAACAGCATGGTTTGGATCACCAGTAAATGTAGATGCCTGCCCAGCAGAAGGTCAAAATAGAGGTATAACTGCGTTGTGGTGCGCAGCAGCTAATAAGCAATGGAGTATAGTACGTGAGCTATTAGACAAAGATGCAAATGTAGATGCCTGCTCAGCAGAAGGTCCAAATAGAGGTAAAACGGCGTTGTGGATTGCAGCATCTTATAGCCAATGGGATATAGTGCCTGAGCTATTAACCAAAGGTGCACAGAATATAGATGCTTGCCCAGAAGAAGGTCCAGATAGAGGTATAACTGCGTTGTATTATGCAGCAGTTGATAAGCGATGGAATATAGTGCTTGAGCTATTAGCCAAAGGTGCAAATGTAGATGCCTGCCCAGAAGAAGGTCCAAATAGAGGTATAACTGCGTTGTGGTGCGCAGCAGCTAATAAGCAATGGAGTATAGTACGTGAGCTATTAGACAAAGATGCAAATGTAGATGCCTGCTCAGCTGAAGGTCCAAATAGAGGTAAAACGGCGTTGTGGATTGCAGCATCTTATAGCCAATGGGATATAGTGCCTGAGCTATTAGCCAAAGGTGCACAGAATATAGATGCTTGCCCAGCAGAAGGTCCAAATAGAGGTAAAACTGTGTTGTGGTGCGCAGCAGCAGCTAATAAGCAATGGGATATAGTATATGAGCTATTAGCCAAAGGTGCACAGAATATAGATGCTTGCCCAGAAGAAGGTCCAGATAGAGGTAAAACTGCGTTGTGTCTTGCAGCAGCTAATAAGCAATGGGATATAGTACATGTGCTATTAGCCAAAGGTGCAAATGTAAAAGACCATACCAAGGAAGTTGCTGACCAGTTAATAAAAAATGGTTCTAAAAATACGCTATTGCATTATGCAGCAGCATCTGATCGTGAAGATCTTTATGATTTATTAAAGCAGCAGGGCGTTTATTTAGAGAAAAAAAATGGCACAAATAAGACGGCACTACACTGTGCCTGTCAGCACGGGGCTTTAAAAACATTCAATAGGTTATTAGAGGATGGGGCAAATTTATATTTTCCGGATATTGAAGGTAAAATGCCAATTCACTTATTAATAGAAAATGGACATTCTAACTTATTAGAAAGCATTTGCGGAAATTCCGTGATTGAGTTGCCATTCGAAGTTATGGTTAGATCAAAATTAATTTTTCCGAGGCTAAATTCCGGTGCAAACATGATTCCTGTAAAACTCAATTTACTACATTGTGCTATCCGGTCTGGGCAAACAAACATGCTAAAGCAGTTATTAAAGTATTATAGATTACATGGACAAATTGATTTTGATAGTGAAGATGATGATAGCTTAAAACCAGTGCATTTGGCTGCTAAATTAGGCAACATTGATGCCTTGCAGTGTCTATCTGAATTTAGTCCCTGGCTAGGAGTTACTGATAAATTAGGCAATACAGCATTACATCATGCAGTTATAGCAGGCCAATTTGAAACCGTCAAATATTTAGCTGCTCATTCAGGGATTGACATAGAAGCGCAAAATAACGCTGCACAAACTGTCGAGGAGTTAGCTAAAGCAGGTGGAAAAAAGCAAATAAGCGGCTATTTAAAAAATAAAAAGTTGCTTGGTGCAAGAGCTAATCCAGAGTTAGCTGCAACACCTATCAATATTACCAATTTAGTTTTTCAAGGAGGCAGTGTCAAAGGGTTGGCTTATGTTGGGGTTTATGAAGTATTACAGGGGCAATCAAGTAAAATTGCGCTCAAGAATATAAAACGCGTTTGCGGTGCTTCCGTCGGGTCTATTACTGCTGTTTTATTCGGGGTTGACTATTCTCTAACAGAGATGAAAGAGATTATGCAGCGTCTGGATATTGTGGAATTTTTAGATGGTGAATCGCAACAAGCATTTTTGGCTATAAAAGAGGGCTATGAAAATCTTGATGCAATTACCGGCGTAAGCCGAGATGTAGTATCGGGGTTTACGGGTTTAATAAAACAGATTGTGCCACCTATAGTAAGCAAGGGAATAAATCATGCTGCGCAGATGTTAAAAACATTTATTCCGAAGGGGGTAGCAAAACAAGCAGAGACGATTTTTAAAGGTTCCGTGCCATTAGGATTAGCTATGCTTAGCTCAAAAACCAGGGATGGAGTGGGCTCAGCCTATGAAGAATTGGCTAAAGATGGCGGTATATTTAAAGGCGAGGCTGCTAGGCAATGGATTGATGATATAGTCAGAGTTAAAACGGGAATAAAAGATGCCACTTTTGGTGAGTTGCATGCTAAAAAAGAGGAGCTTTTGCGAACTAAAGGGATAACTATTAGAGATATTTATGTGGTAGCATTAAATATTTCGGCAGGCAGGCTTGAGATTTTTTCGCATGAGACTCATCCTGATGTAGTAATTTCATCCGCAGTTAGGGCATCTATGTCAATCCCGGTTATCTTTAAGGCTTATCAAATTTTAGTTAAAACTGAAGCTGGAGTAGTAGTACCTTTTTCAGATAATTATTATGTAGATGGTGGTGTGGCAGATAACTATCCGGTCTGGGTATTTGACCAGCAACGATATTTAGCAACTGCAGCCGATGATTGTACCGATACCACACGCGTAATAAATCGCGAAACCTTGGGGTTTCGTTTGGTAGCCAAAGAGCTTAAAGATAAATATGAGCAAGGATTAAGGCGTCAGGCTGGAGAGATAAATAGTCCTTTGGATATATTTAAACAGTTTGTAAGTCTATTTTTAGGTGACCATTTAGAGGGGGTTCATCGCAGAAGAGGGGATGTCGATCGTACTGTATACATAGATATATATGATGTTGGAATGCTGGATTTTGACTTAACCGAGGCACAAAAAGATGCTTTAATGATGTCTGGGCAGTTAGCAATGTATGAGGCTCAAGCAAAATTTGGCGATCCTGCCGCCATTGATTTTAATAAGGAAATATTGATCTGTCTATTAAACAATGGGGCATATTTTAAACATATAGAATCGGCCTCAGGTTCAACGCTTAAATTACATCAGTTAAGTTTTGATCGGGTAACTCCAGAAAAAGTTTTAACTATCTTTATGACATTGACCTCAAAACTCAGATTGTCGCCAGAAAAATTAACTGGGCTGCTTTTTTATTTAAAAAAATTGGGGCTTAATCCCAATATTGTTAGCGCTAAAGGTCAAACTGCGCTGCATTTGGCTATGACTAAAAAACGAGGGTCTATGCCTGCCATGGTAATTGAATCTTTATTAAGGGTTGGGTCTAAGATAGACCATCTAGATAACCAGGGTGAGAGTTTGTTAGATGCTGCATGCCAAAATGAAGATAGTGCTACCAGAAACAGTAATATTGCATTTTTAATAAAACAAAAACTCTTTAGTTGCCAAAAACCAGGTCAAGTTTATGCTTATGCTGCAGCTGGGGCAGAATCGCTGCTTGAGCCAGGAAGCGCCGCCATATATTTAAAACAGTTTTTGTTGCATCACCTGGCCAAATATGCACGTAACAATAGTGACCAATGCCGTCTTAATGAATTATCAATAGAGTTATTAGCTAAACTGGCTATGCATATTGATGGAGAAGCTGAAATTCGTCGGCTCATAGCTGCTGAGCTGGGTGATCCGCAACCACCGCAATTTTCAGCAATAGCTGCTGCGATGGCAGTACCAAGAATAGCTGATCATGATCAAGTTGAGCCAGAAGCTGGAATTCGAAATTTAGTATTTCATAGCACCCATATTGCTGCAAGTAATGCTTTTATTGGTATATTACGCATGATGCATAATAGTATAGAGAGCCCGCAGCAGATTGACTTAACTAAAATTGAACAGGTTTGTTGCATATCAGGAAGCTCCATTGTTGCTGGTTTTTTTGGATTGGGTTTTTCTGTTGATGCTATAGAAGGGATGGTAGCAAAATTAACAACCGAAGAGTTGCTCGGGAAAACTTATGCTGAGTTATTGGGGACAGTAAAAGAGCGTTATGATAATACAACTAAGCTACTTGATGTGTTAAACAGATTTTTCCCTTGTTCTAAATTTCAAGGGAAATGGCGTAAGTTACTTGGTTTGGGTGGACTATTAATGATGCCAAATCTTGGGCAGCAAGGAGCCCAGCTCGGTGCTTTGGGCACAGAGGCTTGGCGAGAATCAGGAGTAGTTTCTGCGGATAGTATTAGAAACTGGTTAGAAGATAAAATTAAGCAAAAACATGGTGATGGAACTATTACTTTTGCTGAATTAGAGGAGAAAGTTGGCGCAAAAGAGCTCCATATCTTAGCATTAAATTTAACCAGGCAAAATGAAGCGCAGGATTTTTGTTGTAGCAAAACGCCTAATGTTGTGATAGTTGATGCAATATGTGCTGCTATTGCAATGCCATTAATCTACCGGCCTTGTAAAGTGCGAGAGAAAACAGCTGGAGAGATAAAGCTTTATGGTGAGCGTGAAGGAGATCTGTTTGCTGATGCGAGTGCTGCTAATTACTATCCTATCGATATTTTTGATCATGATATAGTTGCAGGAACTAATTCTCAAACCTTAGGGGTTCGTTTGGTTAACAAACACATAGAGAAAGAACATGCAGCTGACGCACCACCGCAAAGGCAAGATATTGATGGGCCTATCTCACTCTATCGGGCTTTAGTAAGTTTTTTTCATGATCATGGTCAATTAGAGAGTGAGCACCGTAACAGCGGCGACCAAAAACGTACTATCTATGTAGCTATTCCAGAATTGAGTCAATATCTCAATTTAGAGTTATCAACTATAAAAACCCGGCAATTAATAGATGCAGCTAAATTGGCAATGTATAAATACTATGATCAGCATGTAGCAGATGATCTTAGGGTTACATTTCAGCAGCATGATGCTTTGGCATTAATATTGCCTAGGTGTGGATATTCGCCATATTATGGAAGAGGTGAGCTAAATATACATAATTTTCGTATAATGCGTTCTACACCTGAAGATGTTTATGCAATAGCAAAGATCATAGAGATGCCTGCTGCTTTGAACTATCTACAAAAAATCGGGTTAAAGATTGATGTTTTTGATAAGCGCGGTAATACAGCATTGCATTTAGCTATTGAACATACTGATCTAGAAGCCGTGCGAAAATTATTGCAAGCAAATGCGGGTCTTTTTAGATTGCAAAAAGGTAGAATAGATTATTTGGATTTTGCTCTGCAAATTAGAGAAAATGTTAATGTGCCTTTAATCATGATTTTATTGAGTTATGGTTTTTATGATTGCAAGAACCCTCAACAGATATATCAATATACTAGAAACTGGGTAAACAGAGTATTCTCTAGTGATTTAGAAAAAGGTCTGCAAGGATTTCTTGAGCATCATAAAATAAATCTAAAGCGTATTGAACAACAGCAGCTTCCGATGGCCATAAGTACTGCACAACAGAGTAGGAATCTAGGCGAAGACCTAATCCCGGCAGCTGCTGGGGGGCCAACCAAGCCATATTTAGCTAGCTTTTTTGCTGCACCAAAAGTAAAAAACATTATCGGCATAAGTAGAGGCGGTCAACAACACAGATTTGAAATATGTACCACCTCAGCTACAGATCAATATGGCCATCATAATGTTTGTGGTGTAAATGTTCTACCTGTGCGTAGTCCTGAAGAGCTATATGCTAACATAAAAATAGTACTAGAAGACAAATCACATTCTATGCATACAGATACTTTAAATGCTATAGCCGAAGATTTACCGGATATTTTAGTGGGCAGTGAAGTTACAGATTCAATAGGTATTGAAACAGCCCAGCTTGCAGCTATTATTCCCGACGCTAAAATTAGACAGCAGGTTAGCCACCTTGCGCTGGAATTTTACACATCTCAAGGGAAAGAGACTCAGAAATTAACTATTGTTCAGCAACTAAAAGAACGAAACCTACTTGAGCCAATATGTTTGGGTTATTTGAATCATTTAGCGGCAGGTAATCACAGAATAAGCACTGGTATTATGGTAGCGTTTATGATTGCCCAAGGGAAAAACATTAGAATTTGGCGTAATGAAGCGGATATTGGTCGTGGCGATCAACCGCACTGTTTAGTTATGCGCGAGTGGATAGCCAATCCAGAGTTACATGCGCCGATCTTAGATGTTTTATATGATGGAGCTAACCATTTTGAGTTATTGTTAGTAGCTGATGAACAACAAGTATTGACTGCCGCTGAAAGAGATAAGCAAATAGCCGTGCTTTGTGAACAATTTGCCATGCAGCAAGCACAGCAAGATTTGGATGCTAGCGGTTTGCAAAATGGACCGACTCGTTGACAGTAGCAACACTGCCGAAATAGGTCAAAAACGGCAAAAAGATTCGATTCTATAGCAAAGCACTATATTACAGCCCATAAAGATTCCGTACATTGTATCTTTTACGGAATCTATTAACTCTTGTACAAGGACAATTATAAAGACCGAGCTGGGACAGTTATAATTACCGAATCTCTGCCAAATTTTTTTGGTTGTTAATTGCCCATATTGACCTCCTTTTGTTTAGTTTTTTTCTTACGCTGTTTTGCTGTAGTAATGCGATAACTTTCAGCGTTGAGCTCCAATATGGTGGCATGATGCACCAGTCGATCTATAGCAGCGGCAGCGGTCATCTCGTCTTTAAATATCTGTTGCCAACTAGAAAACGCCAGATTACTAGTAATGATCAAGCTACGTTGCTCATAGCGTGCAGATAGCAATACAAATAGTACATCTGATTCACGCGCATCGTATGGTATATATGATATGTCATCAATGATCAAAGCCTCAAAGCGATCTATTTTTTTGATAAGGGCATTTAGTGCTAGCTCTTGCTTAGCCAGTAGCAGCTCCTGAACTAGTGCTGCAGCTGTAGTGTAGAGTACTTTTCGTCCTTGTAGGCACCACTCTCGAGCTAAACCAATGCTTAAATGAGTTTTGCCAGTGCCAGGGTTACCAAAGATCAGAATATTTTCGCACCTATCCATGAAGCCACCTTCGGATAAGTTTGCCACCAATGTTGGCGCTAATCCTTTGATACGTGGTACCTCAAAGTCTTGTAATAGCTTGTCTCGCGGCAACTTGGCATTCTTAATTAGGCGCTCGATACGCCTTTGGTAGCGCTTATCAGTCTCAAATTGTGCCAACTTATGGAGAAAATCGATAGCAGTATCTTTACCGCTAGCTACATTATCAGCCAATACTGGATAGCGTTGAGCAAATTCCGCCAGCCCCAAAGCCTTAAGCATTTCTGGTAATTGGTCGCTATTACGCTGCATCTTGAGCCTCCTTGTTTGTACTATCAAGCAGAACATCATATGCCCTGGTATTGGTAGCCT
>JAGLXC010000005.1 GCA_023133095.1 Gammaproteobacteria bacterium
GGAGGGGTTGGTTTAGGAAAAACCCATCTTATGCACGCGGCAGGTAATCTAATCTTGCAAAAACAGCCTAACGCCAAAGTCCTATATTTACATTCAGAACGCTTTGTGGCTGACATGGTAAAAGCGTTGCAACGTAATGCCATTGAAGAGTTTAAGCGTTTTTATCGCACCTTAGATGCATTACTTATAGATGATATTCAATTTTTCGCTGGCAAAGATCGTTCCCAAGAGGAATTCTTCCATACTTTCAATGCGTTAATGGATGCGCGGCAGCAAGTTATATTAACCTGCGACAAATATCCTAAAGAGATCATCGGGTTAGAAGAGCGGCTAAAATCACGTTTCGGCTGGGGATTGACTGTTGCGATTGAACCGCCAGAGCTGGAGACGCGGGTTGCAATCTTAATTAGCAAAGCTGAGCGCTCTAATGTAGAGCTGCCCAATGAAGTGGCCTTTTTTATTGCAAAACATATCCAGTCAAATGTACGTGAATTAGAAGGGGCACTGAAACGAATAATTGCTACTGCCCATTTCACAGGAAAAGAGATTGATCTTGACTTTACGAAAGAGGCTTTGCGAGATCTATTGGCATTACAGGCGAAACTGGTTACCATTGAAAATATCCAGAAGACAGTAGCAGGATATTACAAGGTTAAGTTGGCTGAGTTGTTATCCAAACGGCGCAACCGATCAATAGCAAGACCAAGGCAGTTAGCCATGGCACTTGCTAAAGAGTTGACTAACCATAGCTTACCAGAAATTGGCGATGCTTTTGGCGGCCGTGATCATACAACAGTATTGCATGCTTGCCGAAAGGTAAAAGAGCTAATTGCAGCAGATATAGACTTAGCAGAGGACTATCGTAATTTGCTGCGAACCTTGTCAGCGTAGAGAATATTTAACGGGGAGAAAAATTATGAGATTTACCATTCAACGAGAAACACTACTAAAGCCACTACAGCGAGTAAGTGGAGTAGTCGAGCGGCGGCAAACCATGCCAATATTGTCAAATTTCATCATCGATATATCTGATCAGCGCCTATCAATTATTGGCTCTGATTTAGAGATTGAACTGGTTGCGAGCCTTCCATTAGAGGCTGCAGCAGACGATGGGGTTACTACTGTTTCTGCGCGTAAGCTATTGGATATATGTAAGATTTTGCCTGATGGAGCCAGCGTTGAGTTTAGTCAAGATGGCGATACAAATGTGGTAATGCGTTCTGGCAAAAGCCGTTTTATGCTAGCTACATTACCAGCAGATACTTTTCCCAGCATTAAATGGGATACAAGCGGCAATCAGGCTGAGTTTTCAATTAAGCAGGGAGAGTTGCGCTCTTTGATTGAGAGCACACAATTTGCTATGGCACAGCAAGATGTAAGGCACTACTTAAATGGCCTATTCTTAGAGCTAAAAAAGGGCATGTTATGGGCTGTGGCAGCAGATGGTCATAGAATGGCGCTAAATGGAGTAGAGTCTCCAGTTGCCAATGGCGCTGTAACTGGAATTATTGTGCCGCGCAAAGGCGTGCTTGAGCTTATGCGCTTGCTTGATGATTCAGATAAAGAGGTTCAAGTCACAATAAGCAACAACCATATTAGAGTTGTTAAGCCAGGCCTAGTTTATACCTCAAAATTGATCGACGGTGCCTTTCCTGACTACGAAAAAACCATTCCCAAAAATGGTGACAAAGAGGTTGTTATTGACCGAGAGCTCTTTAAGCAAGCTTTAAGTAGAGTTGCAATTTTATCTAGCGATATGTTTTGTGGAGTGCATCTGCAGATTCAGTCAGGATTGTTGCGCATGGCAACTCGTAGCTCAGAGCAAGAGGAGGCGGAAGAGGAGATTGCTATTGAATACCAGGGAGATGAGGTGAGTATTGGCTTTAATATCAATTACTTACTGGATATTTTAAATAATGTAGACGCTCAGAAAATCAAAATCACTCTTAAAAATGGCGATAGCAGTGTATTAATAGAAGAGCATGAGGGTGAAGGCGAGGGAAATAGTCTCTATGTGGTTATGCCACTGCGTCTATAATCGCGATGTATCTTGCTGAAATTGAAATTTCAAATTTTAGGAACCTACAACATTTAAAGCTAGAGCTGGGGCCTGGCTTTAATGTTTTATATGGTGATAATGGTGCTGGGAAAACCAGCTTTTTAGAAGCCATTTACTATCTAGCGTTGGGGCGCTCTTTTCGTAGCCATATATCTCGTTACATAATTCAGTATGAAGAGCAGCAATTAATAGTTTTTGCGCGCGTTGTAGATGAGGATGGGGCAACAATTCCATTAGGGATAAGCCGGACTAGAAAAGGCGAGAGCGAGCTACGGGTAGCTGGCGAAGCAGTCAATACCCAGGCCCAGCTAGCACATCTATTACCATTACAACTAATAAACAGCAGCAGTTATCAATTATTAGAGGCAGGTCCGAAGCAGAGACGCCAATTTATTGATTGGGGAATGTTCCACGTGGAACATTCCTTCCTGTCTTGTTGGCAGCGGGCGCAGCGAACCTTAAAGCAGCGTAATGCTATTCTTAAGCAGGGTGATTATGTCGCTAGAGCTCAGATTCAAGTTTGGGATCAAGAATTAGTGGCGGCCAGTCAGATATTGCATGATTTGCGCAGCAAATATGTAATTGAGTTAATCCCGATTGTGCAGCAATTAATAGAGACATTGCTGGAACGGACTGATGTAACTCTCGAATATTATCCTGGCTGGGATATAAGTAGGCCATTGGGTGAGCTATTGCAAGAGCATTTAGCCCGCGATTTAAAATTGGGTTATACCACAATTGGACCGCAGAAGGCTGACTTACGAATTCGTATCAGAAGTTTACCAGTGCAAGATGTTTTATCTCGGGGGCAGCAAA
>JAGLXC010000050.1 GCA_023133095.1 Gammaproteobacteria bacterium
TTATAATAATCTAAACGCTTTTTAATAAGCTCGTGATAAACTTTTTTATTAAGTGATTTTACAACAACCTCATCACTTATAATATCATCTAGTCTATCTACGCAACGCGATATAAATGATTTCAACCCAAGATCTCCAACCAATAACCATGAAATATTATTAATTTGAAAGAAATCTCTTGCAGCATTAAAAAGATATTCTAAATGCTCCTCTGTATGCACTATCCCTAAATCCAGATTATTTAATTGAATCAACACCCCATTCTTATAGCCTAATTTCAGCACCAACCTTCCTAAATCTTCCAAATGGTGCCCTAACGTTATTGAAGAAACAAAAATTGGTTGCGTAATCATACCTGTTTTACTATGACTAGCTCCAAATGAAAAAGCAGTAACACCAAAATTATTGTATGCTTCAGATATCCGATGAGATAACGATTTTGCCTCTAAGAATATCTTATTATTCTTAACTTCTTTTTCATGAGTTAATTCTAGCTCTCGAACAATAGTTGAAATTACAGCTGTTAACAAACTTTCCAGATTCCAATTGTTTTCTACACCTATCTCATCTCTTGGCGCAAAATATTGTTTCTTTTTTTGAGCAACAAACTTCAGGTAGTTTGCAAATGAGGTTGTCCCTACGCCCCTAGCGCCTTCAATTACAAGCCTTATATTTTTATCAGCAAGTACGTTTTCACAGATTGCAATTTCTTTTTCATGCCCAGTAAACAGATCCAATGTATCTATTAAAATCGGATTTACTGAGAAAGGATACTCTTTATAACCTAATAGCCACCACTCCACTATAAAAGCCCTCCACTAGTTGTTTTATCGAACACTAATATCATGCCACAAATAATGATATGTATCAATAAAAAGTAACGTATTGTATATTTTTAACAAAAAGTAACATGTTTAACAGTTCTCGCACCTCACATGCGGAGGTCAAGTCCTGATGGCTCCCCACAAATACCAACTAATATGAACTAAGGGCAAGTAAAATTGCATCTTTGTCACTATGCTTATAAATTAATCGCGGAAATTTTCATACTGCAGCACTAACTCAAGCTTTTGTTCACGCAGCATAGCAATAATTTTTTGCAGCACATCCAGGCTTTTCCCAGCAACGCGAATTTGTTCGCCTTGAGTCGAGGCCTGGACCTTTAATTTTGTATCTTTAATTAGTTTCGTAATTTTTCTAGCTGAATCCCGATCAATACCTTGGCAAATATCTAGAATCTGCTTGGCTTCATGCAAACTTTCCTGGACTGGATTGGTTTTTATACACTTTAGGTCTATTTTCCGCTTGGCTAATTTATTTTCCAAAATAGTGATCATTTGCTCAAGCTGAAATTTGCTCTGAGCCGTCATGGTTATCTTATTATCAGCTAGCTCAAACTTAGCATTGCTGCCTTTAAAATCAAATCTGGTGGTGGTTTCACGATTAGCCTGGTCAACAGCATTATTCATCTCATGCATGTCAACTTTAGAAACAACGTCAAATGATGGCATAGTTTTTTCCTCCGCAAATTATCTTTATCTTTATTTTAACCATTTAGAGCGTATGGTCAAGTTACTTATATATCCCCGCAAAATGCGGGGGTCAATGCTGGAGTCTATCATCTGATTTATGCAGATGATGACCCCATTTACTGATTTCTTAAAACCAGATGATAGACACTGATAGAATTTATTAACTAATAAGCTTACAATACGTTATTATGAAAAAACTATGGAGTTTATTTTGTCTATGCTTTCTTGCAACTTGCGCTATTGGGAAAACTACAGGTGCCCCTTTAGAGCAAGAAATAGGACAAATGATAATGGTTGGGTTTAATGGCGATGTTTTACATGATAACGATCCGATCGTACAAGACATAAAACATCACCGCATTGGTGGCGTAGTTCTGTTTGATTACAATTATCAAACCAAACAGTTCAATAAAAACATCAAAAACCCCCAGCAACTAAAACATCTAAACAAGCAATTACAGAACTATAATGTAAAGGCGTATAATCATTCATCCAATAAGTATTCGCCCATATTAATCGGTATCGATTACGAAGGAGGTGAAGTCTCACGCTTACAATCGCAATATGGCTTTCCAAAAACAGTTACAGCGGAATTTTTGGGCAAACAGCCTGTTTCTGTAAGTAAAAAATATGCTGAGCTCATGGCACAAACCATGCTGCAAGAGGGAATTAATTTAGATTTTGCCCCCGTGGTTGATCTAAGCATTAACCCCAACAACCCAATTATCGCAGGCAAAAAGCGCAGTTTTTCTAGTGATCCAAAAATCGTAACCGCACGTGCGGCAGTATTTGCACAAACATTTAAGCAACACCATATTTTATGTACCTTAAAACATTTCCCTGGTCACGGTAGCTCCAAAGGTGATACCCATTTAGGCTTTGTTGATGTAACCCACACTTGGCAGCAGCAAGAATTGGATCCATATCGAGATTTAATAAAAAATCAGCAAAGTTGCGACATAATTATGACTGCCCACATTGTCAATTATAAACTAGACCCCAAAGGCTATCCTGCCTCATTGTCCTATGCTATGACAACGAAATTATTGCGAGAGCAATTAGGATTTAATGGAGTAATTATTACTGATGATCTGCAAATGGGCGCCATCACAGATAAATACAGTTTAGAAACTACTGTAAAGCTAGCTATTCAATCTGGCGCTGATATTTTGCTATTTGGCAATCAACTTGAATATCAGCCAAATATTGCCAAGCAGGTTATTAAAATAATAGATAAATTAGTGCGCAATGGCGTTATATCAAAGGAGCGTATTGCTGAATCTTACACTAGAATTATGCAGATGAAAAAATTGAACATGGGGGCAAGTAATGATTTAAGGAGCCAGGTTAAACCATGCCAAGATAAAACCGGAAAAAACCCCTAATCTATATTTTATCGGCGAGGTGATGATGTAACCGGCCAATTGGACGGCTACAGTCTTCAGTGGGCATGGTCATCAGCTTATTACTATGGTTTGGCTTTGTAGCTTACGCGGGAACAAATCTTGACCATATCGTTATCCATAAGCCTGCTGGAAAACAAAAAATAGACTGACTGGTACAGCTTCCAGCCAGGCTACCAGTTGCTGCAAAGTCAAAACCCGATCCCGCACTCTGCTCTTTTCGTTCGCGAAATAGAAAAATAGCTATTTGGCGAACAAATTCAACCATGGGAAAATGTTCGCGAAACAGCGAAATTACCATTTGGCGAACAAATTCAACTGTGGTATAATGTTCGCGAAACAGAGAAATCACCATTTGGCGAACAAAATAGTTGAGGAAAAACATATGGGATTACCATTTATAGGCAGAAAACTTGAGCTGCAAAAACTCAATGAGCTACTAAAGAAAAAAACCGCAAGCTTAGCTGTAATCAAGGGCAGACGCCGTATTGGCAAAAGTCGATTGATCACAGAATTTGCTAAAACTCAAGGGAACTTTTATGCTTTCACTGGCTTACCTCCTACCAAAAAAACCACAAAGCAATTGCAGCTTAATGAATTCACAAGACAGCTAGGAGAACAATTTGCTCTACCCGGATTAAAATTAGATGACTGGGGCGATGCATTTACCCTGCTTGCCAACCAAACCAAGCAAGGTCGCACTATTATATTGCTAGATGAAATATCATGGATGGGATCTAAAGATCCTGATTTTTTAGGCAAATTGAAAATAGTTTGGGATCAATATTTCTGCGGAAATTCAAAGTTAATTTTGATATTATGCGGCTCTATTTCTTTATGGATTGAAGATAACGTCCTCAACAGCACTGGATTTTTTGGTCGTATCTCTTTAGAGCTAGCCTTAGAAGAACTATCTTTAGCTGAAAGCAACATCCTGCTAAACGACCTACCTTTTACTGGGTCTGCTTATGAAAAATTCAAAATCCTCTCTATTACAGGAGGCATTCCATGGTATTTAGAACATATACAAAGCAACAAAACAGCAAATGAAAACATACAAAAACTATGCTTTACTAAAGATGCTTTGTTAGTAAAAGAATTTGAAAAGATCTTTAATGACCTTTTTGATCACAAAGGAACCTGGTATAGAAAAATAGTTGCTGCACTTGTTAACGGCCCCTTAGAGTATAATGCAATTTATCAAACTATTGGTTATCAAAGCAGTGGCCGCATTACTGAATATTTAAACAATTTGGTAACAGCAGGATTTGTTAGTCGTGATCACAGCTGGAATTTAAAATCGCTAAAGAAAAGCAGATTAAGCAAATACCGTTTATGCGATAATTACCTAAGATTCTACTTAAAATATATTGAACCAAATTATAATAAGATTCAAAAAAATCAATTTACATATACATCTATGCAAGCTTTTCCTGGCTGGAATGCTATCTTGAGCCTGCAATTTGAAAATCTAGTCTTGAACAACCGAGCAAATATTCTGACTGAACTAGGAATAAAGCCAGAAGACATCCAAACAGATAATCCATTCTTTCAGACAAAAACCTCTAAGCAGCAAGGATGCCAGATAGATTATTTGATTCAAACACGCTATAACACCCTATTTGCCTGTGAAATTAAATTCTCTAAAAATAGAATTACGAAAAAAATCATTACTGAAATGCAGAATAAATTACAACGCCTTGTAATCCCAAAGAACTTCTCCTGCTTTCCGGTATTAATTCATGTTAACGGTGTTAGTGACGAGGTAGAAGATAGTAACCATTTTGCTAAAATAATAGATTTTTCTGATCTGCTATAGTACTTACTATTGACGCTGCTAAGAATTGTTACCGCCTATGCGTAGCACCATATTGACAGATTGCTGTTAAGCTTAGAAAAATATATAATAAATTTGTGTGTGCAAAAAGCTGATACAGCACCAGACAAAGGCTGCGAGGAGAACAAAATGCCATTATTTCAAAGAGAGAAACAAAAATTTACGGTGGTAAAACCCCAAAAATTTATAAATGAAAAGGAACTGCAAGCTTTAATCGAAAATAACCTTAAAAAAATATTTAATTGCAGATTCATAGAGACTGAGTTTTCAACAGGATCAGTTCACGGTGGACGCATTGATTCATTAGCTTTATCAGAAGATAATAATCCAGTTATAATTGAATATAAAGCCGTCCCATCATCGCAGCTCATAACTCAAAGCTTATATTATTTATCCTGGATAGGGGATCATCATGGGGATTTTGAAATAGCTGCACAAAAAGCTTTTCCAAACAGCAAACTTGAAATAGATTGGTCAACCGTAAGGGTGATTTGTATTGCCCCAGAATATAGAAAATATGATCTGCATGCCGCACAAATGATTAGGGCAAATATAGAACTATGGAAGTATCGATATTATGAAAATGGGGTTTTATTTCTTGAAGAAGTGCATATAAAATCATTAGCAACGCCTTCTATCTTAAACGAATCTAATAACAAAAACCCAATTATGGTTGAAGCAGGGAAAAAAGCGGCTATTACAAGAGCAACGGGTGTATATAATTTTGACCAACACTATGAAAAAATAGAAAATCGTAAAAAAATATTAGTCTCATCATTGCGAGAATACATTTTAAGCCTAGACGAATCTGTAGAGGAAGTCCCAAAAAAAAGATACATAGCTTATAAATTATCCCAAAATTTCACATGCATGGAAATCAAAAAAACCAAAATAATGCTTTGGTTAAAAATAGATATTGCGACATTAAACAATATCCCTACAAACTGCAGAGACATGAGAAATACTGGTCACCTTGGCACTGGTGATTTCCAAATGAGCTTAACTACAGAAGAGGACGTAGAAGTAGCAAAAAACTTTATAGTTCAGGCATTTAATAACATAGGGGGGAATTAGTATAAAAACACTTAACTCATCAGACTTAAAAACTATTCTGCACTCTAAAAGGGCAAATCTCTATTATTTAGAGCATTGCCGTATCTTAGTAAATAGTGGCCGCGTCGAATACATCACTGAGGAAGGGGATAAATCTTTATATTGGAATATTCCTATAGCCAACATAACAACAATTC